>NZ_JAUQTX010000490.1:0-1450 GCF_059803775.1 Azospirillum sp. UFLA03-27
CCTTGGCCTTGAAGCTCATCCCCTGATCCAGGGGTGCGACCGAGAAACTCATCGTCTGCATGGCTGTTCCCGTCCCTCTCTCTCCGCCCCCGGTTGCCCCGGAGTTCCCCCCGGTTGACGGGGTTTGGGCCGCGCTTTCATTGCCCCGGAGAGGGAAGCGGCTTGGATTGGTGATACGGTATACCAGATGCCAGTTCATGACAAGCGGATATGTTCGGATCGCGGACTGTTTCTTCGATGAACGACGCCACGGCACTTCGTCTGCGACGGCGGGGCAATTCTGCACCCTTTGCCACTAACTGGCATATCGTATACGGTATCCAAACACTGCATAACTGGTATACCGAATCCATTATAGCCCGAATGGACCGCTGGGGGTACAAACGTCCTTGGAACTACACGCATTCCTCCCTGTAGATTCCCCCACCTGACGGCTCCGCGGCTTCCCGCCAGCGGAGCCTTCTTTTTTCCGCCGGCCAAATCGCCCTGCGGCAAATTGGTATACCGTACACCAGGCAGCTTCCCCTTACTCCGTGTATGTGTAAGTTTGCTGGGTCAACGAATTAGGCAAACGGAGGAAAGCCATGAAAGCAGCGGACATCATGACCCGTCAGGTGATCACCATCGGTCCCGACGCCACGGTGACCGAAGCCGCGAAGCGCATGCTGGAGAACCGGATCAGCGGCCTGCCCGTCTGCGATTCGAACGGGCGCCTGCTCGGCGTCATCAGCGAGGGCGACCTGCTGCGCCGGGCGGAGACCGGCACCGTGCGCCGGGCCTCCTGGTGGCTCGCCATGTTCGCAGGCGCGCCGAACCAGGCCGCCGACTACACCAAGTCCCACGGCCGCCACGTGCGCGACGCGATGACCGAGTCGCTGATCTCCGTCACCGAGGAGACCCCGCTCGACGAGGTGGTCCGCCTGATGGAGGGCAACCGCATCAAGCGCGTTCCGGTGCTGAACAACGGCAAGCTGGTCGGCATCGTCAGCCGCGCCAACCTGCTGCACGTCCTCGCCAGCATCGCGCCGGACGTCTCCCCGGCCGCCGCGGACGACCGCGTCGTGCGCGACCGGCTTCTGGAAACCCTGCGGGCGCAGCCCTGGGCACCGGAGATCAGCGAAAACATCGTGGTGCGCAACGGCGTCGTGCATCTCTGGGGCAGCGTGCGCACCGAGGCGCAGCGTGACGCCATTCGCGTCGCCGCCGAAAACACCCCTGGCGTCACCCGCGTGGAAAATCACCTGATCATCGTGGATCATGTCGCCGAAGGTGCGGTCGGCTTCTGATCCGGTCGCCGATACAGCAACAAAAAAGCCCCTTCCCGGTTCGTCCGGGAAGGGGCTTTTCCTTTCAGCAGACCTTTACTCGGTGGCCTTCACGACCTCTTCGGTGACCTTCTTGGCGTCGCCGAACAGCATCATGGTGTTGGGGCGGAAGAACAGCTCGTTCT
>NZ_JAUQTX010000491.1:0-1393 GCF_059803775.1 Azospirillum sp. UFLA03-27
CCCCCCCCCCCCCCCCCCCCCCCCCCCCCCCCCCCCCCCCCCATTTTCAAGCAGCAGACGGCATACGAGATAGCTGTTATAGTCTCGTGGGCTCGGAGATGTGTATAAGAGACAGACCGATACCCCGACCGACGAGCAGTTCCGGGCGATCCAAGCCATCGACGCCTGGTACGCCGACCCCGCGGCCCCCCAGATGTTCTGGCTGGCCGGCGAGGCCGGGACCGGCAAGACCAAGACGACCGTCTTCGCCCTGGATCATCTCCAGGATCGCCGCAACCTGGAGAATTTCGTGGTCGGGGCGCCCACCGGCAAGGCCGCGCAGGTGCTGCGCCGCAAGGGCATCGACCGGGCGGCGACGCTGCATTCGCTGATCTACGCGCCGCGGCAGGACGACGACACCGGCGAGCTGTTCTTCGCCCGCAAGGCGGAGGGCAAGTTCGCCGAGGCCGACCTGATCGTCTGCGACGAGGGCTCGATGGTCGGGGACGACGTGGCGAACGACCTGCTGCGCTCCGGCAAGAAGATCCTGATGATCGCCGACGACTACCAGCTTCCCCCGGTGACCGGCCAGGGCACGCTGACCAAGGGCGAGCCGGATTTCCGGCTGGTCGAGCCGCACCGCACGGCGCGGGAGAGCCCGGTGATCCGGCTCGCCCACCTGCTGCGCCGGCAGGAGCTGCCGCGCCGCTTCGGCACCGCCGGGAACGCCCATGTGCTGCCGCTGAACCGGGTGACCGAGCCGCTGGCCCTGCGGGTGGACACCCAGACCATCTGCGGCACCCACCGCGTGCGCACCGACTTCACCCGGCGCATCCGCACCCGCCACGGCTTCGACACGGTGATGCCGCAGGCGGGCGAGCGGGTGATCTGCCGCCGCAACGACCGCGAGGAGGGGCTGTTCAACGGCATGATCGGCACGCTGACCCGCCCGGCCGCCGAGGGGCGGGGCCGCCAGGACGGGCTGTGGTCGCTCGGCGTCCATATGGAGGACGAGGTGAAGCCCCGCAGCAAGCTGATGGTCCACCCCTGGATGTTCCAGGCCCACTACAGCGGCGAGACCAAGGCGCCGCGGGTGGAGCGCGACGTGCAGCAGTTCGATTGGGCCTGGATGATCACCTGCCACTCCGCCCAGGGGTCGGAGTTCCCGTCCGTCACTGTGCTCGACGATTCCGCCGCCTTCCGCGAGCACAAGTGGCGCTGGCTCTACACCGCCGTCACCCGCTCGCAGGACGAGCTGTTCCTGCTGCTGCGCAACGCCGATCTTGGCGGGAACTGGCGGATGCCGGAACTCGACGCGTGACGGGGTAGCCCTCTCCCCTCCGGGGAGAGGGAGGGGACCCGCGCCGTAGGCGCTGTCTCTTATACACATCTGACGCTGCCGACGATTATACGC
>NZ_JAUQTX010000492.1:0-1422 GCF_059803775.1 Azospirillum sp. UFLA03-27
AAGCACCGGAGACCAGACCGCCCGCCGACAGCGCGCAACTCCCCCTGCCCCGCCCCAACGTGGACGGCAAGGCCGACGGCGCGATCACCTACCCCCCGGAAGCCGCCCGGACCATGGCCGCCATCGAAAAGTCGGTGCGCCGCAAGGGCCGGCTGGGCGCGGTGATCCCCGACACGGCGCTCGACGTCATGCCGGCGACGCTGAAGGAGGAGGGTTGGAACCTCTGCGCCCTCACCTTCGACGACGGGCCGCACCGGGTGGTCACCCGCCAGATCCTGGACGTGCTGAACCGCGAGAAGATCCCCGCGACCTATTTTCCGGTCGCCAGTGTCGCCGAGAATCAGGGCGAGGTGATCCGCGACTTCATCGCCGCCGGGCACGAGATCGGCAACCACAGCCTGACCCACGCCGACCTGCGCGCCATGGACCCCGAAGCGCAGCGGCACGAGATCGCCGAGGCCAACCGCATCCTGCGCGGGTTCGGCGCCAATCCGGTGCTGTTCCGCCCGCCCTACGGGCGATACACCCCGGACCTTCTGGCCATCGCCCGCGAGGAAAGCATGAGCCCGGTCCTGTGGACCGTGGACACCCGTGACTGGCAGGTCCGCGACCCCGACCGCATCGTGCAGCATGTGAAGACCGAGGCGGGAACCGGCAGCGTGCTTCTGCTGCACTCCACCTACCCATCCACCCTCAACGCCCTGCCCCGTGTGATCGCCGCGATGCGCGCGAAGGGCTGCGAGTTCGTCACCCTGTCGGAATGGATCGAGCGGATGCACCAGATCGCCACGCCGGCGACGGCCATGGCCCCGACCCTGGTGAATGCCGGGGCGAACGCCGCTGTCAAGGCCGTGGGGAAAGCCGGCGACGCGGCGCTCCGCACCGCCAATTGAACGGCGGTCGTCCGGTCAAGACCGTGCCCCTTACTTTCCGGTCTTCTGCTTGCGGATCTGCAGGTACTTGCGGATGGTCGCCTCGACCTCCGGCGGCAGCATGTTCCAGGCACCGGACACCGACCCGCCCTTGACCTCCTCGATGGTCACGGTGGCGGCGAAGCTGAATTTGCCATAGGCATCGTCGACCCGCAGCGTGATGCGCGCGGTCTGGCTGGGGATCAGGGACCCGTCGAAGCCGGTCGCCACGAATCCTTTGTGGCTGACTCCGGCCAAGGGAAAGCTCTTGCCGTCGAACTCGATCGCGTTCGACGGGCTCGCGGACGCGTTGGGCCGGCGCGGCGCCGCCTTCTTCTCGTCCTTGACGGTCACCTTCAGAAAATCGAACAACCCCATGCACAGCCCCCGCCGAACAGCGCCGTTCATTGCCACGGCGTCATCACTTTATGCGCGGACTTACAAAAGGGGGCAACCGTGATTTCCCCGACCGATGGCGCTTCAACCTTGCGGCGAAGCCGTCCTCTCACGG
>NZ_JAUQTX010000493.1:0-1416 GCF_059803775.1 Azospirillum sp. UFLA03-27
CTCGCGTATAATCGTCGGCAGCGTCAGATGTGTATAAGAGACAGCCCCGAAATGGCCCGCATCTGGGAGCCGGAGAACCGGTTCCGCATCTGGTTCGAGATCGAGGCGCACGCCTGCGACGCGCAGGCGGAGCTGGGAGTCATCCCGAAGGAGGCCGCCGCCGCTGTGTGGGAGCGCGGCAAGTGGGAGATCGACCGCATCGACGAGATCGAGCGGGAGACCCGCCACGACGTCATCGCCTTCCTGACCAACCTCGCCGAACATGTTGGGCCGGAGGCGCGCTTCGTCCACCAGGGCATGACCTCGTCGGACGTGCTGGACACCTGCCTCGCCGTGCAGATGACCCAGGCCGCCGACCTGCTGCTCGACGACATGGACAAGCTGCTGGCCGTGCTGAAGCGCCGCGCCTACGAGCACAAGGACACCGTCACCATCGGGCGCAGCCACGGCATCCACGCCGAGCCGACGACCTTCGGCCTGAAGCTGGCCAGCCATTATGCCGCCTTCGCCCGTGGGCGGGAGCGTCTGGTCCAGGCGCGCGCCGACATCGCCACCTGCGCCATCTCCGGCGCGGTCGGCACCTTCGCCAACATCGACCCGCGGGTCGAGCAGCACGTCGCCGCCAAGATGGGGCTGACGCCGGAGCCGGTGTCCACCCAGGTCATCCCGCGCGACCGCCACGCCTTCTACTTCTCGGTTCTGGGCGTCATCGCCTCGTCGATCGAGAATCTGGCCGTGGAGATCCGCCACCTGCAGCGGACCGAGGTGCGCGAGGCGGAGGAGTATTTCCATCCGGGCCAGAAGGGCTCCTCGGCGATGCCGCACAAGCGCAACCCGGTGCTGTCGGAGAATCTGACCGGTCTGGCGCGCATCGTCCGCGCCGCCGTCGTCCCGGCGCTGGAGAACGTCGCCCTGTGGCACGAGCGCGACATCTCCCACAGCTCGGTCGAGCGCATGTTCGGCCCCGACGCCACGGTGACGCTGGACTTCGCTCTGGCCCGCCTGACCGGCATGATGGACAAGCTGGTGGTCTATCCGGAGCGCATGCAGAAGAACCTGGACGACCTGGGCGGCCTGGTCTTCTCGCAGCGCGTCCTGCTGGCCCTGACCCAGGCCGGGATGAGCCGCGAGGACAGCTACAAGGCGGTGCAGCGCAACGCCATGCAGGTGTGGGAGAAGGGCGGCAACTTCCTCGACCTGCTGTCGTCGGACGCCGACGTCGCGAAGCACATCTCCCGCGAGACGCTGGCCCCGATGTTCGACATGACCTACCACACGAAGAACGTCGACATGGTGTTCAAGCGCGTGTTCGGCGAGTGAGGGTTCGGGGGCTTCGATGATCTTCGGAGCCCCCACCCTTCCCGCTTCGCGGGCCCCTTCCTGTCTCTTATACACATCTGACGCTGCCGACGATTA
>NZ_JAUQTX010000494.1:0-1343 GCF_059803775.1 Azospirillum sp. UFLA03-27
GCGTATAATCGTCGGCAGCGTCAGATGTGTATAAGAGACAGGCCCCGCCCCGCCCGTTCCACGGAGGGAACGGCGGCGCCGTCCTCCGGCACGCCGGGCGAGCCCGAGGCGTCCGGCACGCCCTTCGCCGACCTGCTGGACGATGCGGCGGGGCAAAGCGACGCCGATGCGGACGGTGACCAAGCGGACTCCCCCGCCCCAACCGGCGGCGCGCCGGCCGGCGCCGACGCCGCCCTGGCGGCGCTCCTGCCGCTGTTGACCGCTCCGCCGCCCGCCACGGCGCCCGGCATCGCGGCGACCGGGGACTTGCCGGAGTTCGTGCCTTCGACCGATGGCCTGCCGGTGGTGCCACCCGTCACGACTCCCCCGGCGGAAACCGCCGCGACGCCCCAGCCGCCGGTTCCGTCCCAACCCGGTTCGCCGCCGCCAACCGCGTCGCTGCCCATGGCTCCCACCATCGCGGCGATCCCGAATACCAGACCGGACGCCGGGGCGGACGGGACGCCGCCGCAGGCCACGACCGACTCGGCGGCACCCGCCACCTCGTTCGTTGCCCTGCCGGCTTCCGGAGCCAAACCGGACTCAGCCCCCCTGTTCCAAGCCAAGGACCCCGCGACGCCCGCCAAGGGCGACGCAACGCAAACCCCATCCCCCCAGCTTCAGCAGGCGATGGCCCAGGCGGGCGGCAACGCCGCGTCCAACGGCGGCACCGGCCAGAATCCGGGGCAAGGACAGGGACAAGGCCGCGGCAACCCAACCGGACCGGAAGCCTTGTCGGGCCTGTCCTCCCCGGCGGACCCCGTCGGCGCGGCGCCGCTGCCTTCCGCCCTCGCCCCGCCGGCGGCCCACGCGGCGGCCCACTACGCGGCGCATCCCGGCGAGAGCGCCGCGGCGCGGCTGCCCGCTGCCCAGGTGGCCGGCCAGCTGGTGCGCGTCGTCGAGGCGGGCGGCGGCGAGTTCCACATCGACCTGAAACCGGAGGAGCTTGGCCCCGTCCGCGTCGTCGCCGAGCTGAGCGGCGCCCGCGTCAACCTGCATGTCCAGGCCGAAAGCCCGGAAACGCTGGCCCTGCTGCGCCGGGACATCCATCACTTGGAACGCGCCCTGTCCGACGCCGGGTTCGAGCTGGACGGCGGCACCCTGAACTTCTCGCTGCGCGGCGACGGCGAGCCGCGCGGCTTCGCCTTCTCCGGCCAGGGCGACGGAACGGGGGGGCGCCAGGACGGCCCCGGACGGGCTTTCCGCCTCGCCGATTCCTCCGGCGCCCTGCCGCCCGAACGCGCCGCCCGCCCCATCGACGGCCTGTCTCTTATACACATCTGACGCTGCCGACGATTATACGC
>NZ_JAUQTX010000495.1:0-1333 GCF_059803775.1 Azospirillum sp. UFLA03-27
GCGTATAATCGTCGGCAGCGTCAGATGTGTATAAGAGACAGGGCGGTGTTTGGGGGCGGGTCGTTTCACGCGGTCACTCTCAGGACGGCCATCATGCCGGCTTCCTGATGCTCCAGAACATGGCAGTGGAGCATCCAGTCGCCGGCCTCTTCGGCCACGAAGGCGATCTCGGCCGTCTCACGGGGGCCGAGCAGGGCGGTGTCGCGCCACTCGCGGTGTTCGGCCGGCCGGCCGTTGCGCGAGAGGACGCGGAAGGGAAAGCCGTGCAGGTGCATGGGGTGCCACCAGCCGGTCTCGTTGACGAAGGCCGTCACCTGCGTTTGACCGCGTTTGACGGTGATGAGCGGTTCCAGATGGTGATGACCCATCGCAGCCACGCCGTTCAGTGCCCAGAAAGGGCCGCGCGGCCCGGCGGTCTTCGGCATGGCGCCGTGCATCCCGCCGTCCAGCACCACGTCCTGGCGGACGGCGCCGGCGAGATCGGGTTCGGGCAGCGGGTTGGCGGCCAGCGCGATCGGGGCGTCCAGCGGCGAATCGCGCAAGGGGGCCTCGTCGCCGTAAGTCAGGCGGGTCAGCCGGTAGGCCATGCGCGGGTAGAAGCCGTCGACCACGTCGAACTCCTCGCCCGGCCTGCCTTCCATGTCGATCACGAGGTCGGCGCGCTGGCCGGGCGCCAGCACCACCTTGCCGTCCGGCGGGGCGTGCGGGGTCACCGGCTGGCCGTCGAGCGCGATCACCCGCGGCGCGTGCCCCTGGAAGTCGAGCGCGAAGACGCGGGCGTTCGCCGCGTTGATCAGGCGCAGGCGGACACGCTCCCCGGCGCGGACCGGCACGCGGTCCCGGACGGCGCCGTTGATGGTGACGGTGTTGCCGATGCGCCCGGCGTGGGTGGCGTCCATGGGATGGCCGAAGCCGCCGGCCAGTTCCGCCTCCCTGGTCAGCCGCCAGTCGCCGAGCAGCCAGAGCAGGTCCCGGTCGACGCGGATCGGCTCGCGCTCCTCCACGATGAAGGCGCCGGTCAGGCCGTGGGCCACCTGAACCCCGCTGTTGACGTGGGGGTGGTACCAGAAGGTGCCGGCGTCCTTCAGCGGGAATTCATAGTCGAACCGCCCGCCCGCCGGCACCGGCGGCTGCGACAGGCCGGGCACCCCGTCCATGGCGTTGGGAACGCGCAGGCCGTGCCAGTGGATGGTCGTCGGCTCCGGCAGGCCGTTGGCGAAGGCGATGCGCGCCGTGTCGCCCTGGCGGAAGCGCAACTCCGGCCCCGGAATCCGCCCGTCATAGGCCCAGACCTGTCTCTTATACACATCTGACGCTGCCGACGATTATACGC
>NZ_JAUQTX010000496.1:0-1341 GCF_059803775.1 Azospirillum sp. UFLA03-27
TCAGCTGGGAGAGCGACGCGTTCGCAATGCGTAGGTCGGGAGTTCGATCCTCCTCGGCTCCACCAATCCCCCAAGACAGTGATGCGACACTGGAATTCGCCCGGAAGCGGCGGAATTTCCCGCGGTGTGACACCGCCCTGTCGCACGCGGCGTCGGCCAAATCTCCCCATTCTTTTTAAAACGTTCGCCGATCCGGCCCAGGCCTCAGTGCCTGTGCGCGTGGTGGGCATCCGGAAAGTGGGCGTGCCAGTGCCGCAGGCGCCCGTGACGGTGACGGTGGGTGTGCGGCTCGGTCACCGGGCCATCGTGATGGTGCCGGTGGTGCTCGTCATGCACATGCGGGTGGTCGTGCTCCATCTCCTCGTGGTCATGCTCATGGTCGTGGTCCTCGGTCAGGTGCAGCCAGACGCCCACCCCCATCAGGGCCGCCGCGGCGGCCAGCCCGGGCGTCACGGGCTCCCCGAAGATCACCAGGGAGGCGATGCCCCCGACGAAGGGGGCCGTCGAGAAATAGGCCCCGGTGCGGGCGGCGCCGATGTGGCGCAGGGCGACCACGAACAGCACGAGGCTGACGCCGTAGCCGAGCAGCCCGACCAGCATCGCCGCCGCCGCGGTCGGCACCGCGGGCAGGCCATCGCCGAGCGCCAGGGCGATCCCGACATTGACGGTGCCGGCCACCAGCCCCTTGATCGTGGCGATGTCCGCCGGGTCGGCCAGCGACACCTTGCGGGTCAGGTTGTTGTCCACCGCCCACATCAGACAGGCGGCGGCGACCGCGGCCGGCCCCCAACCACCGGCGATGTCCACTGTTCCGCCCCAGGACAGCACCACCGCTCCCGCCACGATGGCGACCATCCCGGCGACGAGGCGCCGGTCGACGCCCTCCCGGAAGACGAACCACGCCAGCAGGGCGGTGAACACCCCTTCCAGATTGAGCAGCAGCGAGGCGGTCGATGCCGGCGTCGCCGTCAGGCCGGCCATCAGCAGCACCGGTCCGGCGATACCTCCGGCACCGATGGCGGCCAGCAGCCAGAGCCATTCGGCGCCGCGGATGCCGCGTTCGCTCCGCTTCTGCGGGACCGTCAGACCACGGACCAGCCGGACCAGCCCCAGCCCGATGCCGGAGCCGAGATAGAGCAGGCCCGCCAGCATCCAGGGCGACAGGTCGTGGACCAGCAGCTTCGCCAGCGGCGTGCTGATGCCGAAGAGAACCGCGGCCAGGATGGCGGTCGTCGCGCCGGTTCGGGGCATGAGGCCTCGCACGCCTGTTGAGTGGGGGAACCGTTGCCCCCACCCTAACCCTGTCTCTTATACACATCTCCGAGCCCACGAGACTATAAC
>NZ_JAUQTX010000497.1:0-1329 GCF_059803775.1 Azospirillum sp. UFLA03-27
GCGTATAATCGTCGGCAGCGTCAGATGTGTATAAGAGACAGGGGGAGGGGACAAAAGGACGGGGAGTGGGAATGAAGTGGGGCCGAGCGTCTTGTTCGTGGCCGTGGCGCCCCCACCTACCCATCGACAGCGACGATGCGGGAGGACGAGGAATGCGCATGGGCCGAACCGCCGCCCTGATGACCGCCACCACCCTTGCGGCTTGCCTGAGCGTTACGGACGCAAGCGCCGTGGACAAGGTGTTCAAAACCGAAAAGGCGATGGTGGCGGTGAAGACCGTCGCCAGCGGCCTCAGCCATCCCTGGGGACTGGCCTTTCTGCCTGACGGGCGGATGCTGGTGTCCGAGAAGGACGGCCGGTTGCGCATCGTGGCGCCGGACGGCACGGTCTCCGCCCCGGTGAAGGGCGTGCCGAAGGTCGACGACCGCGGGCAGGGTGGCCTGCTCGACGTGGCGCTGGACCCGGACTTTGCGCAGAACCGCTTCGTCTATCTCAGCTTTTCCGAGCCCGGGACGCAGGACGGCACCAACTCCACCGCCGTGGCGCGTGGTACTCTGAACGCCGACGAGACCGCCCTGACCGACGTGCGGGTGATCTTCTCGCAGAAGCCCAAGGTGGAAAGCCGGATGCATTACGGGTCCCGGCTGGTCTTCGACCGGCAGGGCCACTTGTACGTGACTCTGGGCGAACGCTCGCTGGAGCAGTTCCGGACGCAGGCGCAGGATCTCGATTCGCATCTGGGCAAGGTGGTGCGGATCAACCGCGACGGTTCGGTGCCCGCCGACAACCCCTTCGTGAACCGATCCGGCGCGCTGCCGGAAATCTGGTCCTACGGCCACCGCAACATCCAGGGCGCCGCCCTGAATCCGCAGACCGGCGCGCTGTGGATCAACGAGCATGGCCCGCGCGGCGGTGACGAGGTCAATGTCCCCGAACCGGGGAAGAACTACGGCTGGCCGGTGGTGTCCTATGGCGTGAACTACAACGGGACGCCGATCGGGACGGGCAAGTCGAGCGCGCCCGGCATGGAGGAACCGGTGTACCAGTGGACCCCGGTCATCGGTTCCTCCGGCATGACTTTCTACACGGCGGACACGCTGCCCGGTTGGAAGGGCAGCCTGTTCAACGGCGGGCTGGCGACCAAGGAGGTCGTGCGGCTCGAACTCGACGGCAACAAGGTCAAGCACGAGGAGCGCATGTTCCGCGATCTCGGCAAGCGCATCCGGCAGGTCAGCCAGGGACCGGATGGCGCGCTCTATCTGCTGACCGACGAGAATCGGGGCGAGATCCTGCGGGTGACTCCGGCGGGCAAACCGTAAGCACCGGTTC
>NZ_JAUQTX010000498.1:0-1307 GCF_059803775.1 Azospirillum sp. UFLA03-27
GCGTATAATCGTCGGCAGCGTCAGATGTGTATAAGAGACAGGTCTGGCGCCACGCGCTGCGCAACGCGACCATCCCCATCGTGACCATCGTGGCGCTGGAGTTCGGCGCCCTCTTCTCCGGCGCGCTGGTGACCGAGACGATGTTCGCCTGGCCGGGCATGGGCAAGCTGATCTACGACAGCATCATGGGCAACGACCTGAACGTGGCGCTGGTGGCGCTGCTGTTCGCCACGCTGACCACGCTGGCCGGCAACCTGCTGGCCGACGCCGCCTACGCCGGACTGGACCCGCGCATCTCCTTCAAGGGGGACGGGGCGTGAGGGCGGGGCGTTTCCTGCGGCGCTTCGCCCGCCACCGGCTGGCCGTGGTCAGCGCCCTGCTGCTGCTCGTCCTGGCCGTCGCGGCGGCCGCCGCACCCTGGGTGGAACATTGGTTGGGGGTGGAGTCGACGGGCATCAGCCTGCTCGACCGCTTCGGCCCGCCCTCGGCCCTGCACCCGCTGGGCACGGACGAACTGGGGCGCGACGTTCTGGTGCGGCTGCTCTACGGCGGGCGGGTGTCGCTGTTCGTGGGCGTGGCGGCGGCGCTGGCCTCCGCCGTCATCGGCACGGGGATCGGGCTGCTGGCCGGCTATTTCGGCGGGCGGCTCGACGATCTGCTGATGCGGGTTACCGACGGGCTGATCGCGCTGCCGCTGCTGCCGCTGCTGATCGTGCTGGGCGCCATCGACCTGACGCGGCTGGGCATCCCGCCGGAGGTGGCGGGATCGGAGGACGCCAGCCTGCTGCGCATCGTCGTGCTGGTGGCGCTGTTCGGCTGGACGACGGTGGCGCGGCTGGTGCGCGGGGCCACCCTGTCGGCGCGGCGGCGCGACTATGTGCGGGCGGCGGTGGCGATGGGGGCGGGCAGCCGCCGCATCATGCTGGCCCACATCCTGCCGAACGTCGCCGCCCCCGCCGTGGTGGCGACGACGCTGACGGTCGGCAACGTGATCCTGCTGGAGTCGGTGCTGAGCTTCCTCGGGCTGGGCATCCAGCCGCCGCTGCCCTCCTGGGGCAACATGCTGACCAACGCGCAGGAATTGGTGGGAACGGCGCCCCTGCTGGCGGTGTGGCCGGGGCTGTTGATCTTCCTGACGGTGATTGCCGTCAACCTGCTGGGCGACGGGCTGCAGGACGCGCTGGACCCGCGGGTGGTGGGGAAGCGGTAGTCATTGGTGCCCCCACCCTAACCCTCCCCCGCTGGGCGGGGGAGGGGACAATCGCAGAAGGCTCAAGCTCCCTCCCCTGCCCAGCGGGGGAGGGCTG
>NZ_JAUQTX010000499.1:0-1315 GCF_059803775.1 Azospirillum sp. UFLA03-27
CTGGTCATCCTCGGCAAGCAGGCGATCGACGACGACTGCAACCAGACCGGCCAGATGCTCGCCGCCTTGCTGGGCTGGCCGCAGGGCACCTTCGCCTCCAAGGTCGTGCCGGGCGAGGGCTCGGTCACCGTGACCCGCGAGATCGACGGCGGCCTGGAGACGGTGCAGCTGACGCTGCCCGCCGTGGTCACCGCCGACCTGCGCCTCAACGAGCCGCGCTACGCCTCGCTGCCCAACATCATGAAGGCCAAGAAGAAGCCCATCGAGACGCTGGCCCCCGACGCGCTGGGTGTCGACGTGGCGCCGCGCCTGACCACGCTCAAGGTCGCCGAGCCGGCCAAGCGCAAGGCCGGCGTCAAGGTCGCCGACGTGGCCGCCCTGGTCGACAAGCTGAAGAACGAAGCCCGCGCGATCTGAGGGGCCAGTGTGCCTTGAAGGGAAAGTGATCTGACATGTCCATTCTCGTCATCGCCGAACACGACAACGCCGCGCTGAAGGCCGCCACGCTGAACGCGGTCAGCGCCGCCGCCAAGATCGGCGGAGAGATCCACGTTCTGGTCGCCGGCCAGGGCGCCCAGGCCGTCGCCGAGGCCGCCGCCAAGGTGGCCGGGGTGGCCAAGGTGCTGCTGGCCGACGACGCGGCCTACGCCCACCCGCTGCCGGAGAACGTCGCGCCGCTGGTCGTCAATCTCGCCAAGGGCTACGGCCATGTGCTGGCCGCCGCCTCGTCGGAGGGCAAGAACCTGCTGCCGCGGGTCGCCGCCCTGCTCGACGTCGCGGCGATCTCCGACATCACCGGGGTGGTCTCCGCCGACACGTTCGAGCGGCCGATCTACGCGGGCAACGCCATCGCCACGGTGAAGTCCGCCGACCCGATCAAGGTCGTCACGGTGCGCACCACCGCCTTCGAGGCGGCCGCCGCCACGGGCGGCTCGGCCACGGTGGAGAGCATCGCCGGGACGGGCGACGCCGGTTCGGCCAAGTTCGTCGGCCAGGAGTTGACGAAGTCGGAGCGTCCGGAGCTGACCCAGGCCAAGATCGTCGTGTCGGGCGGCCGCGGCATGCAGTCGGGCGAGAACTTCAAGCTGCTGGAGGCGCTGGCCGACAAGCTCGGCGCGGCGGTCGGTGCCAGCCGCGCGGCGGTCGACGCCGGCTTCGTGCCGAACGACTATCAGGTCGGCCAGACCGGCAAGATCGTGGCGCCCGAGCTGTACATCGCCGTCGGCATCTCCGGTGCCATCCAGCACCTCGCCGGCATGAAGGACAGCAAGGTCATCGTCGCGATCAACAAGGACGAGGAGGCGCCCATCTTCCA
>NZ_JAUQTX010000049.1:0-30000 GCF_059803775.1 Azospirillum sp. UFLA03-27
GTTATAGTCTCGTGGGCTCGGAGATGTGTATAAGAGACAGGTTATAGGGGGCGGGGTCGAGGGTCAGGCGCCCGTCCTTCAGGTTCGGGCGGCCCGGCGCCCGCAGCCAGGAGGTCCAGCCGAGGCGGCTGCCCTCCGGCGGCTTGGTGGACAGGCGCGTCGGCGGCACCTTAGTGGCCTCCAGCACCAGCACGATGCGGAAGTCCATGCCGTCCCCGGTGTGGAAGCGGGCGAGCGCGCAGAGCGTCTGGTGGTGCCGCCCGTCGGGCAGGAACTCGCGGAAGCGCTCCAGGCTGTCGAGCGTCAGTTCGATGGCATAGCAGCTCTGCTGGTCCCAGACGCGGCGGCCAAGCACGACCGTGCGGCCCAGGCTGTTGTTCCGCGCGCCGAAACCGCCGCCGATGCGGGTCCGGCTCTCGTCGTCCAGCGGCAGCCAGCGCCCGACGAAGCTCTCCACCCGCACCTTGACCCGGAAGACGGCGCCGAGGATCGCCTCCAATCCAGCCGACGAGCGGCGCCGGTTGGCGAGGATGCCGGAGAAGGCCAGCAGCATGCGGTCGGGCGTGCCGGGCAGGCGCTGCTCCAGGCCGGGCGTGCCGATGCCGGCCAGCGCGCGCAGCACGCGGGCCATCAGGGTGCGTTCCGGGTCGCGCTCCAGCAGGGGCAGGCTGCCCTGGCGGGTGCGGTAGAAGATCGACATCAGGCGGTGGTTGAAGATGTCGTAGAAGGCCGAGCCCGCCGTGTCGCGCCGGGCCGCCCGCTCGACGAGCAGTTCGGTGGCGACGTAGGGCAGGGGGCCGTTGATGCCCGCGACTCCCAGCACGGGGGAGCGCACCACGCCGCGCCCGTCCTCGGTCCGCCGCGCCTCGACGACGTCGCTGGCGGGGAAGACGAAGCTGGGATCGTGCTCGATGCGGACGGCCTCCTGCTCCGGGTCGATGCCGGTGCCGAGCGGCGCGTAGCCGGGAGCGGCGCGCTCCAGCAGGGCGATGGCCTGCAGCAGGTCGAAGCCCCAGGGCTCGGCCTCCAGCCGGTCGATCAGCGCGGGAGGGTGGCCCGATGAGGGGGGAGGGCGGTCCGTCACAGGACCGGCTGGCTGCCGGCAAGGCGCGACCATGCCTTCCACACCCCTTCCCGTTGCACCGAACGCAGCCGAAGCTGGGCGAAGGCGTTGACGTTGACATAGAGCCCGAGAAAGCGGCTGAGCACCCCGCCGAAGACCAGCGGGCTGGCGCCGACGAAGTTCCGCTCGTCCAGGGCCACCGTCACCTCCAGCCCGCGCACGAAGCCGCGCCAGGCGTCCTGCCCCATGCGGTGCAGCACCGGGCGGGAGGACAGGCCCTGCACGCCACGGATCTGGTGCTGGGCGGACGGGTCGTCGGGCGCGTGCAGCAGCAGGATGGATTGCAGGGCGCGCAGCCCCTCGGCGTCGCCGGTCAGGCTGAGATGGTTGACCGACAGGTGCGAGATCAGCTTCCAGGCTGATGACCCACCCGCCGGGGCGGGGCGGCCGGGCGTCGGCTTGTGCAGGCAGCGGATGGTGGCGATGGGGGCGGATTCCTCGATCATCAGTGCGGCCCCCGCCGGCACCTGCTCGGCCAGCGCCCGGTTGGTGCACAGCGTACGAACGAGGAGCGTCTCGTCCGCCGGGTCGGTCGGCGTCAGGTCGAGGTGGTGCAGGCTGAGATGGATGTCGGTGCCCGGCACGTCCTCCCGCTGGGTCGGCTCGCGCGCAGCCAGCCAGAAGCCGCGCGGCTCCGTCTCGGCCTCGGCGTGCTGGTGCGAGAAGAGGGGGACGTAGCGGTGGTGCATCCCGTCGCCGTCGCGCAGGCCGCTGACCTCCAGGATCGAATGGACTTCGGTGGTGCGCTCGCGCAGGGCGTCGGGGACGACGCGGTAGGCGGTGCGCCGGTGGTTCAGCCGGATCGGCTCCGCCGTGCGGTTGAACAGGTTGACGA
The DNA here is from genome assembly GCF_059803775.1 of Azospirillum sp. UFLA03-27. Classification (NCBI taxonomy): domain Bacteria; kingdom Pseudomonadati; phylum Pseudomonadota; class Alphaproteobacteria; order Rhodospirillales; family Azospirillaceae; genus Azospirillum; species Azospirillum sp. UFLA03-27. The sequence goes on from NZ_JAUQTX010000049.1 coordinate 1,959, forward strand.
TCGGCGTGCAGCCGAGGACGAAGCTGTCCTTGCGCAGGGTCAGCCGGTTGGGAAGGGGGCGCGACACCGCGATCAGGATGTCCACGACCTCCCCCGACAGCCGGCCCCGGGGAAGCGGCAGGTCGTAGAAGTCGAACTTCTGCGGGAACTCGAAGTATTCCTGCAGCAGGCCGTAGGCCGGCTGGGCGTGCTTGGGGTGCGGCAGCACCGTCTCGTCCGGACCGAAGCCGACGGGGGCGATCAGGTTCTCGCCGCGCAGCCGCACCGGCGGCTTGCCGGGCTGGACGTAGGCGATCTCGATCACGCCGCACAGGAACAGCTCGTGCAGGGCGGAGGTGAGGATGGTCTCGCCGTCGATGAACAGACGCACCTTGTCGATCGGCAGATTTTCGAAGGACTGGTTGCGCGTCTCCAACCTTAGCCGCAGCACCGACGCGGTGGCGGCGCCGTCGAGGAAGTCGTACCGGTCGGCCGGTTCCACCGCCGCGTCGGTCACCGCGACCGGCCACAGCGTCACGTCGTAGGCGGTGCGGAAGCGGCAGCGGATGTTGTCCTCGGCCACGGCGTGCAGCGGGGTGCCGCGCGGCACGCGGAAGCCGCCGGTCAGCCGCCCCTCGCCGGGTGTTGGCTCCATCCGCGCGATGCCCATGGCGGGGATCGGCGCGATCATCTGCGGGTGCAGGATGCCGAGCAGCGCCTCGGAGAAGCGCGGGAACTCGCGTTCCAGATTGAGTTGCAGGCGTCCCGACAGGAAGGCGAAGGACTCGATCAACCGCTCGACGTTCGGGTCGGCGGCCTGATCCGGCCCCAGCGCCAAGCGGCGAGCGATCTTGGGATAGCTGCGCGCGAAGGCTTCGCCCGCCCGACGGACGTAGAGAAGCTCGCGTTCGTAATGGTCGAGGAGGTCCTCGCGCCGCATCCTGGTGCGTCCTTTCAGCCGGACTGGCTTGGCTCGGTGGGGGCTGCGCCGCGCAGGCCCACGTCGAATTCCAGCCGTTCGGTGACGGTGCCCGCCACGACTTCGCCGGAGATGCTGGTGACCATGGTGCCGCGCCCGGTTCCGGCGCTGACAGTCACCCGCGGGCGCTTCAGCCGCGGCTCGAAATCGATGATGGCTTGGCGCACCATCCGCTCCACCTGACGGCGGTCGGCGTCGGAGGCGGCGTCCAGATGCGTGATGTCGGAAATCCCATAGTCCAGCGCCGTTCCGCCGAGGTCGGGGCGGCGCGTGCCGGTGCTGCGGCTGTCGAGGATGCGGGCCACCTCGCGCCGGATCGACGCCTTGAGGTCGGGCATGGACAGCACCGTGGCCGAGGGCTCGTCGCCCGTCGGGTGGTCCGGTTCGAAGTCGATCAGCCGTTCGAACAGCAGCGACCGTCCACCGGTCATCGTCTTGGGCTGGGTCATCGCCGTGTCCGTTGGAGCTTCAGTTCCTTCTCCCCTCCGGGGAGAAGGTCAGGATGAGGGGGTTGCGCGTGTACCGGACGTGCCGACATGCACAACCCCCTCACCCTTCCCTCTCCCCGCTTTCGGCGGACCGCAGGTCCGCCTGTCGCGTCAGCGCAAACGAAGTTTGCGCGTGAGCGGAGGGGAGAGGGTTATTTACCACCTCAGCTGTCGGAGACGGTGCCCTTCAGCAGGTTGAACTTCACGCCGCCACCGCCTTCGTGCTTCTGCTCCTCGGTGTAGCGCTTGTAGGTCCAGTAGATCTCGGTGGCGTTGATCTCGATGGTCTCGGTCGTGTCGCCCTCGTTGACGCTCAGGCTGTGCTTGGCGATCAGCGGGTTGGTCAGCTCGATCGTCAGGAACTCGCCCCACTGGTGGCTGTCGCCGATCGGCTTCAGGCAGTGGATGGTCCACTGCTTCTTCGCCGTGTCGGAGTTGGCCGAGCGCAGCAGCAGCGAGATCAGCTTGGGCGAGGCCCGGTCCCATTTGCGCTCAAGCGTGATGTTCTCGACCTTCGGGGTGTGGACCGTACGGCGGGCGTTGGTCGACACTTCCATTTCGACGGTCATGTCCTGCGACAGGGATTCGCACAGGATCATGTCCTTGAACACCACGCCCCCGGCGATCTCCACCGCGGACTCCCCCTGGACGTTGGGGATATCGAGAATGATCATAGACATGCGGATTTACTCCGGACGATGCGTTCGGGGGGAGGGGATCAGGCTTCCGGCGCCGGCAGTTCGGCGACCATGCGGATGGAGGCCGACAGCTCTTCGAGCTGGAAATGCGGACGCAGGAAGATGTTGGCGCGGTAGACGCCCGGACGGCCCGGCACGTCGTAGACGTCGATGCGGGCCTCGCGCAGCGGGAAACGGGCCTTCGTGCCCTGCGACGCCTCGTCGTCCAGCAGGACGTAGTTGGCGATCCAGGTGTTCAGGTGGTCCGTGATGTTGTTGCGCGTCAGGAAGGCGCCGATCTTGTCGCGCAGCATCACCTTCAGGTAATGGGCGAAGCGCGACGACACGAGCATGTACGGCAGCATCGCGGAGATGCGGGCGTTCGCGTTGGCCTCGTCGGTGTTGTAGACCTTCGGCTTGTTCGTGGTCTGGCCGCTGAAGAACGCTGCGTAATCCGTGTTCTTGCAGTGGACCAGCGAGATGAAGCCGAGGTCGTTCAGCTCCTTCTCGCGGCGATCGGTGATGGCGATCTCCGTCGGGCACTTCAGGGCGACGTCGCCCTCGTCGGTCTTGAAGGTGTGGCTGGGCAGACCCTCGACCTTGCCGCCGCCTTCGACGCCGCGGATGGCCGCGGTCCAGCCGTGCTTGGCGAAGCTGTCGGTGATGCGCGCGGCCAGCGCCCAGGAGGCGTTGCCCCACAGGTACTTGGAATGATCGCGGCCGTCGGTGTCCTCGACGAAATTCATGCCTTCGACCGGAACGGTGTTCGGGCCGTAGGGCAGGCGCATCAGGACGTGCGGCATGGTCAGCGAGACGTAGCGGGAGTCCTCCGACGAACGGAAGGACCGCCACTTCACCATCTCGGCCGTCTCGAAGATCTTCGACAGGTCGCGCGGGGCGCCCAGCTCGCCGAAGTTCTCCATGTCGAACATCGCCGGCGATACGGCGCTGATGAACGGCGCGTGGGCGGCGGCGGCGAGGTTCGACATCTTCTCCAGCAGGGAGATGTCCTGCGGATGGCGACCGAACTCGTAGTCGCCGACCAGCATGCTGTAGGGCGTGCCGCCCAGCGTGCCGTACTCGGCCTCGTAGACCATCTTGAACATGGCGCTCTGGTCGAACTCGACCGCGCTGTCCAGGTCCTTCTGGAGGTCCTTGCGCGAGACGTTGAGGACGCGCAGCTTCAGCGTCGTCGAGGTCTCGGTGTTCATGACGAGGTAGTTGAGGCCGCGCCACGTGCCTTCCAGCTTCTGGAAGTCGGGGTGGTGCATGACCTCGTTCAGCTGGTCGCTGATCAGCTCGTCGATCTGAGCGATGCGCTGGTTGATCGCCTCGACCACGTCGATGGCGGAGGCGTCGCCGGTCTCGGCGAGGACCTGGTCGACGAATTCGGTCAGAAGGTCGCGGGCGTAGGGCCGTTGGCCCTCCTCGCGCGCCATCTTGCCTTCGACCATCATGCGGTCGAGCAGGGACAGATTGGCGGCGCTCTCAACGGACGTTTCCGTGCTCACCTGTTCGCTCCGTGAAGGGGGTTCTGATTGGGCTTGACGGGACGGGGAATCAGGCGGGCTCGCCCGCGGGCTCGCCGGCCGGGGTGCCGGCCACCGGGCCGAGGAGCTTCTTCAGCTCGTCCTGCTGTTCGGTGCTGGTGATGACGTCGTTCAGCAGGCCGTTCAGCTCGTCGTTGCCGTCCAGCTTGGCCAGCAGGTCCGACAGCTTCTGGCGGGCTTCGAACAGGCGGCTCAGCGTCGGCACCTGCTTCAGCACCTCGACCGGCTGGAAATCGTCCATGTGGCGCATGTTCAGCAGGATGTTCAGCTTGCCGCCGTCCTCCTGCAGTTTGTTGTCCACTTGGAAGGCGAGGCGCGGTCCGACGGAGGCCATCACGTCGTTGAAGTTGTCGCGGTCGATCTCGACGAACTTGCGCTCCTTCAGCTTGGGAAGGGGCTTCTCCGGCTTGCCGCTGAGATCGGCCAGGATGCCGACCAGGAAGGGCAGCTCCTTCATCTCCTGGGCGCCGCCGGTGTGGACCTCGTAGGTGAGCTTCACCCGCGGCGGGCGGACGCGCTCCAACTTCTTCTGACTGCTCTCGCTCATATCTGACGACCTCATAGGGTTGTGCGCGTCGCGCGCCGGCTGTCGAGCTTCGCCATCATTCGAAAGGCACCCCTTCGGAGGCCAGCCGAGATGGACCCCAATTGGACGACATCGCCCCGGAACACCTCCGTTTCGGAGGGAATGTCCGGCGTACGAAGCATCGCCCGCTCAGCTTCGAAGGTGCTGCAAGAGGAAGTTGCGGGCCTCCAAAAGTTGACTCATCCGCTCGGCGCTGGAGAGCAGGCCGGTGTCGGGATGGAAGATCGGGGCCAGCGTGCGGAAGCGGCTGTTGACCGTCTGCGTGTCCAGCCCCCACTCGTGGGTGAAACCCAGCACGTAGGTGGCCTGCCAGGGCTTGCGGATCGGCTGACGCAGCGGCCGGAAGGCCAGCGTTTCCAGCGCCGCCGTCAGCTGCTCCAGCCGCAGGCGGCAGCGGCTCATCTCGCTTTCCACGGCGTTCAGCTCGCCCGCGGTGATGAGGTGCGCGCCGTCGTCGTTGCCGATGGTGGCGGCGACCCAGGCGGCCTTGCGCACGGTCGCCGCGTCCAGCGGCGTGGCGTGGCGCACGCGCAGCTTCGGCACCACCCGCACGCGGCGGGTGCCGCCGCTCTTCAGCGTCACGGTGCGGTGGGAGACGTCCACCGGCTCGGGGCTGCCGGGATCGGGCAGATGGGTCAGCGCCTCCGGCCCGACCAGCGTCAGGCAGGAGCGGATCAGGGCGGGCACCGTCATGCCGCGCGCCGCCGCCGCGGAGTCCACGGCGGCGTAAAGGGCATGCTGACAGGGTGCTGTGATGGTGGGCAAAGGGCCTCCGGGTACGCACGGCGGTAGTGCCCCGCAAGGTGTGCGATGGCGGGCCGTCGCGGAACGCCTTGTTGGTCCACTCCCGGAGTCACGCCGCCGGAACTGCGTCCGTTGCGGAGCGAAGGCGGTCAGTCGCCTTTGCCGCCGCGGAATTCCTCCATCACGGCGCGGATGCCGGTTTCCAGGGCCCGGACGCGGCGGCGCTGCCGCTCTTCCCGCCGCGTCGCCTCCTGCGCCTCGCCGCGCAGGCGGTCCACCTCCTCGACCAGCGAGGGGGCGACGGTGCCGCGGTCGGTGTAGAACAGTCCGACCTGGATGACCTCGTAGAGGGAGGTCCCAGCGGGCATCAGCCGCTCCAGCGCGGAGAGGGCGGCCAGCCGCTCGCCGGGGGAGTCGCTGCGCAGCCGGGCGAGGATCGCGTGCAGGCGGGCATCCCGGTTCATGATGGGCGGTTCATGATGGAGCGCGTCCTTTCTGGTTGGCCGGTCTGGTTCGCCGGGGGAGTATCGCAGGGGCCGGGGAGCGGCAAAAGCAGATCAGACCAAGTTGGGCCAATCTGAACGGGATGCCCCTGTGGAAAGCCGCTATAGCCGGACCCTTGGGAGGCTGGCCATGCTCTACGGTTTCGGGCGTCTCGCGCTTGTTTTGTGGCTGTGCGCCGTGGGCGGGCAGGCGTTCACGCTGTTCGCCTTTCACAACGCGGTGGCGGAGGCGCACACGGCGGAAATCGCCGCGCGCGCATCGGCGCTGGCCAGCCGCGTGGCCGCCAGCGCGGCGGAGCGCGCTGCCATCGGCTTTCCACTCGCCGACCAGAACGACCTGCAAAGGCTGATCGAGGTGGCCTCCACCGGCGGCGGGGGCGTGCGGCTCTATGTGGTGGACCCGCGCGGGACCGTGCTGTTCGCCACCGCCCAGGCGGCGGGGACGCCGGTGCCGGCCTCCTGGATGGGCGGCGCCGCGGGGGTGCCGGCGGAGCCGTGGGATCTCGCGGATCGCGATGGCGTGCTGGTGGGCGTGCCGGTAGCTGATGCCCTGGGCAAGCCCGCCGGCGCCGTGCTGGGCCTCGCCCCGCAGCAGGACGCGCGGGTGGAGGTTCTGGCCGCGCTGCGCGAGACGGCGACGGTCACCGCCGTCTTCCTGGCGGCCATCGGGATTCTCGCTGTTCTGGGCACCCGGCTGCTGCTGTCCGGCGTCTGCCGGTCCGTTCTGGCGCGGACGGCCTTTTATGCTGCCGAGGCGCGGCAGCTTCAGGCCGATGCGTCCGCCGCCGTGGCGGTGGGTGATCCGGCGCTGTCCGCCGTCCTGGCCGGGTTGCGCGCGGCGGAGACCGAGGCCGCCCGCATCGACGGGGAGGTGCTGCGATGACCCGCCCGGCGACGCTGTTCCTCCAGCGCAGCGTGTTGCGGCGCTTCATCCCGCTGATGGCGGTGGTGGTCGTCGTGCCCTGGCTCGCCACGCTGGCAGCGGCGCTGATCGCCGCGGCGGGGCTGGCCGACCGGGGAACCGCCTCCCGCGCCGAGATCGTCGGGACGGGCATCGCCCGTGACCTGGAGAAGGCGCTGGCGCTCGGCCTGCCGCTCGACCGCATGGCCGGGATGGACGATTATCTCGGCGAGGCCGGCGCAGTGTTTCCGGAGATCAAGCTGATCCTGGTGGTGGACGGTGCCGGACGTCCGCTGTTCCAGAAGTCCGACGCGGCGCGCCCCGACCTGTCGGTCCGGCTGGTGCCGGCGGAGACCGATTGGTCCGCGCTGGGTCTGGTCCTGCAACGCTTTCCCATCCGGCAGGGCGCCGCCACCGCGGGGGAGGTTCTGCTGGGCCGCAGCGCCGTGGCGCAGCCGGCCAACGCGCCGCGCATCCTGATCGACTTCGCGGTGGCGCTGAGCATCGCGCTGGCGCTCGGCGGGCTGGCGCTGCGCACCATGCTGAACGCCCAGGTGACGGCGCCGCTGCGGCTGGCGGCCTCGCTGGAGGCCAACCTCGCGCGCTCAGCCTATGACCTCATCGCCCCGCCGGTGGAGCAGAGCCTGATCGGCACCCTGCTGGCCGAGATGAACCGGGTGGTGACCGGCGTGAACGACCGCTTCGCCCGTCTGCGCAGCTATCTGGCCGAGGTGCGCGATCTCAGCTTCAACAAGGATGCCGCGGCGGAGGTGGCGCCGCTGATCGAGCGGATCGAGCGGCTGGGCCGCTTCTCGCCCGACCGGCTGACCGCGCTGGCGCCGCCGGACGCCGGGTCGTTGCCCTACGCCACCGCCTTCTGCGCCGGTGTGGGGGTGGCCGTGGCCACGGCCATGGCGGCGCGGCACCTGCCGCCGGGCGTGGCGCTCGGCGGGGTGGTTCTGGGCATGGCCGCGGCGGTTCCGCTCGTACTGGCGCTCGGCCGCCGCGCGCCCATCGGGGGGACGCTGGCGCTGGGCGGCTGGGCGCTGCTGAATGGGCTGGGCGACGGGGCGACGGTGTGGCTGACCGGCGCGCTGCTGGGCGGGCTGGCTGCGGCGTTTCCCTTCCAGGCGGTGCGTCCCGCTGCGGAGAGCCTGCGCGCCGGACCGCCTGTGTCCGCCGCAGGCGGTCTGGTCGCTGGAACCGGGCTATCGGTTCTGTGCCTCGGTGGCGGTGTGCCGGGTGTCCTCATGGCCGGCGCCGTGCTGTCCGGGATGGCCGGTCTGCTGGCCGCCTTCCGGCTGGAGCGGCGGGCCGGCCTGACCCATCCGCGTGTGACCCTCCGTGCTCTTCTGGCGGTGGACCGCTGGTGGGCGGACGGTGCGCTGCGTCCGAAGGGCTGGGGGCTGTGGCTGGTCACCGCGCTTGGCCTGGCGGCGCTGAGCCGGGCCGACGGCGGAGGAGCGATGGACGCCCGACGGGTCGCGGAACTCTTCTGGCTGCACGCAACCCCGGCCTGGCTGGCCGCCGCGCTGGTCGCGGCCCTGGTTCCACGGGGCGGAGCGGCCTTGCTGAGTTTGGGTGGAACGGCGGTGGCCGGGCTCCTTCTGGCGCTCGGCCCGGTGGAGCCGGGAACCGCCGTCGCGCTGGGCGCCGCCGCGGCTCTCGGCGCCGGGCATGCGGGATTCGCGGCGTCGGGGAACTGGGGGGGGCTGACCGCGGTCCGCGCCGCGTTGACTCTGGCCGGAACGCTCGGCGTGCTGTGGCTGTCCGGCGGGAGCAACACGGTGGTGGCCACCGGAACGCTGCCCTCCCTCGCCCTGCTCGCGGGGATCGCCGCGCTGCCGCCGCTGGTGCTGGCGCTGTGGCGCCACGCCACGCCACGCCGGCGCGTTCCGGTCGAAGGGGAGGCCGCGCGATGACCGGTCTTCGCCAGCGCATGACGGTGGCCGCCGCCGCGGTGGTCCTCGCCGTGCTCGTCACCACCGCGGTCTTCGCCCTGCTGCGCATCGAGAGTGGGGCCACCCGCCACGCCGAGGACGAGGGGCGGATGACCCTGCGGCTGTGGGAAGGGCTGCTCGACCAGTCTGCCGCCGCCGCTCGGGTGGCAGTGGGCGATCCCCGCCTCACCGATGCCCTGGAGCGCGGCAACGCCGCGGCGGCGGCAGAGCGGCTCGGCGCGCTGGGCTACACCGCGGCGACGGTGGTCAACGGCGCGGGGCAGACCCTGCTCTCCGTCCCGGCCGACCAGCCGATCCGCCTTCTCGACGAGCGGCGCATCGGGCAGGTGCTGGCCCGCAACGACACTCAGGACGGCTTGGTGCTGACCGGCGGCGCCGCGCAGCTTCTGCTCGCCCGCCCCCTCGGCGCGCAGCGGCCGGCCGACCGGGCTCTGATCGCCATCCGCCCGCTGACCGGCAGCCTGGAGGCGCTGGCCGGCGTCCTCGGCGGCTCCGCCTTCCTGGTCGGCAGCGACGGCACATTGTACGGCCATGCCGGGCCGCTGGCCTGGGCTGACGTGCGTCCCGCCGCGGAGCGCGGCGAGGAGGTGCAGGCGACCATCGGCGCCCGCGGCTACGGCGTGCGCAAGCTGCGCCTGCCCAAGGTGGCCGGCACGGAGGGGGACGGCACGCTGTACCTCGTCACCGTGCGCGAGACCACGCTGGCCACCATGGCCGACAGCCTGCTCGACAGCTCCGCCCTTCTCGTCGTGCTGATAGTGCTGGTGGCGGGGACGCTGGGGCTGGACTGGTACTTCCGGCGCGTCTTCACGCCGGTCTACGCCTCAATGTCCGCTTTGTCGGCTCTGGCGGCGGGCGACACCGGCGTCGCCGTGCTGGGGGCGGAGCGCACGGACGAAGCCGGGCAACTCGCCCGCACCGTCGAGGTCTTCCGCAGCCGCAGCCGCGCGTTGCGCGACGCCGAGGAGCGGCGCGCCCGTCACTGGCTGCGTCAGCAGTCCTTCATCCGCCGCCAGATGCTGCGCCTGTCCGAAACCCTGCCGGAGCAGGGGCGGCGGGAACTCCTCGCCGACCTCGCCCGCATCGAGGCGGCGTCGGAGGGCCGGACGCCCTGCGCGCGCACCGACGACCCCGGCGCGCTCGCCGTCGCCTTCGAGGTGATGGCGGAACGCGTGCGCGACCAGCACACCGCGCTCGACGGCATGGTCCGCCAGCTTCAGTCGGCGTTGGACACCCGGACCGAGCTTGTGGAGCTGCAGAAGCAGTTCGAGATCGCCCGGCGCATGCAGGCGGCCATCCTGCCGCCCGACCTGACCACGGCGCCCGACCTGGAAGCGTCGGGTCTGATGCGTCCGGCGGCGGAATTCGACGGCAGCTTCTACGATTTCTTCCTGACGGCGGACGGGTCGCTGGCGGTCCTGATCGGGCAGGTGTCGGGCGGCGGTCTGGCGGCGGGCTTCATGACGGTGACGGCGCGCGCCGCGCTGCGGACGCTGGCGGCGGCCGGGCTCGGGCCGGCAGCCTGCCTGACCGGCGCTAACCGGCTGCTGGCGGCGGACAACGCCGCGGGCCTGTCGATCGGCCTCGCCATGGGCATCGTGTCGCCGCGCTCGCGCCGGCTGGTCTTCGCCGCCGCGGGCGTGCCGGAGCCCTTCCTGCTGCGGCGCTTCGGCGATGTGGTGGACCTGCCGGTGGCGGCCAACCCACCGCTCGGCCTCGATCCCGCGATGACCGCGGTGGAGACCGCGCTCGACCTGCCGGTGCCCTCGACGCTGGTGCTGTGCAACGGCGGGCTGCTGGACGGCGAGAACCGCTTCGGCGTCGCCTTCGGGCGGGCGCGGCTGACCGGCATCCTCGGCAACCTCGACGACCTGTCCTCGGCCAGCGTCACCGCGGCGGTGTCCGCCGGTCTGGCCGAGCATGGCGGCGGCGCTGCGATGGCGGTGGACCGGCTGTGCGTCGCCCTGCGGGTGCGGGCATGAGGACGCGCAACGTCCTGACCGGCGCGCTCGCCCTGATGGGCGCCTTGCTCGCCGGGCCGGCGGTGGCGGAGCTGGCCCCGGCGTCCGAAGGCGGACCGGCGCTGTTCCAATGCAGCCGCTACCTCCGCAACGGGGAGGCGCTTTACGGCATCCCGCCGGGCATCCTGCACGCCATGAGCGTCGTGGAATCCGGGCGGGCCGGGATGCCCTGGCCCTGGGCGCTGAACGTCTCCGGCCGCCCGCACTATCCGGCGACGCGGCGCGAGGCGCTGCGGCTGATGCAGGACGGCGAGGGCGGTCTGCGCGGCGACGTGGCGGTCGGCTGCATGCAGATCCACACGCGCTGGCACGCCGGGTCCTTCGCGGGGGGCGAGGATATGCTGGACCCCGCGGTCAACGTCGCCTACGCCGCCCGCTTCCTGCGGGAGCTGTACGACCGCCACGGCTCCTGGACGGAGGCGGTGCGCCGCTACCATGCCAGCGACCCGACGGCGCAGGACACCTACCTCTGCCTCGTGCTCGACCGGCGGGTGCGGCTCGGCTACCAGCGCGAGACGGCGGAGATGCGCCGGCTGTGCGGCGGCCCGGAATCGTGAGCGCGGAGCCATGAAGAAACTCCTGATCGGCGTGCTGGCGCTGCTCCTCCTTCTGGTGGCCTTCGCGGGCGGCTATTTCCTGGCCGGAGGATCCTTGCCGGGCACGGCGGAGGAGTCGGCGCCCGCAGAGGCGAACGCCGCGCCCGCTTCGCCGACCGCAGCACCGCCGACCGCAGCACCGCCGGACGTGGCGAAGGCGGAGCCGGAGAAGGCTGCGCCGGCCGCGGTCCCGGTCCGCCCCGTTGCCGCCGTGAAGGCGGCGACGGCGCGCTTCTCCATCGAACTCGGCGTCTTCCGCTCCGCCGGGAACGCCCAGGACTTCGCGGCGGCGCTGGTCGGGCGGGGCCTTCCGGTGGAAATCGTCGAAACCATGGACGCCGCCGGCGGGCAGTGGCACCGCGTGCGCGCGGGCGCCTTCGCCGACCGCTGGCAGGCCGAGGCGCGCCGCCCATCCTTCGAGCGGACCGCCGGGATCGGCGGCGTGGTGGTCGAGGAGCCGCTTCCCGCCGCCCAACCCGCGAAGGCCGGCGGCGGCGAATGATCCAGTTCGGACCAACGGGGTAACCCACCGGATTTGCGGGCTTCTCCGCAGGACGGGACGGGCCTCCGGTCCATCGCCGCGAAACCTCCGCGGGACTACGCCAGAACGAACCAGACAGCGCGCGGATTTGGGCCGCCGGGATGCTTCTATCAGGCTGGGCCGTCACCCTGCACGGCGAGCGGTCCGCCCGACGGTTTCTTCCTCAGGATTTCCCGCGATGACCACGATCACGCTCGGACGATGGCAGGTGGCGGCTTTGGCCGCCGGCGTCGCCGTGCTGACCGTCGTGACCCTGCTGCTGGGCGCGGTGTTGGCGGCGCTGATCCTGACCGGCGGCGACAACACGCCGGTGGCGTCGGCCTCCGCTCCCGCCACTGTGCCCGCCGCGGCGTCCACCGCTGGCGGCGGACTGGGTGCGATGGCACGGAGCAACATCGCCGACAGCTTCGAGGCCCGCCAGGGCGTGATCGAGACGGCGGACATCTTCAGCGACGAGGCGCGCGGGCGGGCGATTTCGGCGACCGAGCCGATGACCCGCGGCGCCGCGGATGCGGCCCGCCGCTTCCTGCCCGGCTGGATGGCCGGCACCGCCGCCCACGTCATCGAGAAATCCGCTTACCGCGTCACCGAATTCGCCGGCAACAGCGTGGAAGGTGTTGTCGAGGATACGCTGAACGACCGGCTGGACGCCCTGAAGGAAGATGGCCCGGCGCCGGTCCGCCACTACGCCATCGAACTCGGGCGCTTCGCGACCCCGGCCAACGCGGAGTCCTTCGCCGCCGCCGCCGCCCAGCGCGGCGTGCGCGGCACGGTCGATTTCGCGCCGCTGCCGGGCGGCAACGCCCCCTACGCCGTGCGCACCGGACGTTACGCCGCCGCTGACGAGGCCGCCCGCGCGCTGGACGCGCTGACGCGGGCGAACGGGGTGTCCGGAACCGTCGTCACCCTTGCCGAAGCGGGAGAGCGCTGAACGCCATGAGTCCGGTGAACGGAAAACGAGTGAGGCCGCGATTGGCAACGGCCGGCGCGCTGGCGCTGGCGCTGTTCGCCGCCGGATGCGCGGACAAGCCGCGCGCCGCGCTGGACAGCGTGTCCTTCACGGTCGCCCCCGCTGCCAACGACACCACGCCGGTCGCCATCGACCTCGTGTCCGTTCGCGACAAGGCGCTGGTGGACAAGCTGGGGGCGCTGACCGCCACGGAGTGGTTCGGCCAACGCGAGCAGTCCATGCGCGACCATCCGACCACGCTCGGCGTGACGAGCTGGGAACTGGTCCCCGGCCAGACGCTGAAGGCGGACCTGCCGCCGGGCGAGCCGGCCTGGGCGATCCTGGTCTTCGCCAACTATTCCACGCCGGGACCGCACCGCCTGCGCGTGCCGGACACACGAACGCTGACCCTCACCGCCGGGGACAAGGATGTCGAACTGGTTCCGTGATGTTCTTTCCTTCTCCGTGAGGACCGCATGACCGAGGCGCGCGACATTCCCGACGCCATCGACTGGCACGACGGGATGCTGCTGGCCCCGCAGCATTTCCAGCAGCAGGCGCTGCGGCACGAGCGGCAGCTGACCTACCATGTCCGGCAGGCGCGGCCCTTCCATTGGGGCGTCGTCCATCTCCAGGTCGACCGCGTGCAGCTCGTCTCCGGGCTGGTCCAGGTGCGGGAGTTGGAGGCGATCCTGCCCGACGGCCTCGTCGTGGACTACCGCGCCGGGATCGACGAGCCGCTGGAGGTGGACATCTCCGCCTACGCCGACCCGGTGGGGCAGACGCAGATCACCATCCACCTGATCGTTCCCGCCGCCCGCGGCAACCGCGCGCCGGGGCCGGGGGAGACGCCGCGCTACGTCTCGGTCGAGGGCGCCCCGGTCGCCGACCAGCATGGCGGGGAGGAGCTGTCGATCGCCCGGCTGCGCCCGCGGCTGGCCCTGTTCGCCACCACCGGCCCGACGCAGAAGCCGCCGCAGAAGTTCGTCTCGATGCCGATCGCGCAGGCGACCTTCCGCAACGACGCCTTCGTGCTGACCGACTTCGTGCCGCCGGCGCTGACCGTCGCCGCCAACGCGCCGCTCGGCCGGCTGGGGGCGGAGGTGGTGCGGCGTGTGCGCGAGAAGGCGCTGTTCCTGGCCGAACGCTCCGGTGTCGGCAACGGCAACCCGGCAACCGAGCTGGCCGAGGCCGCGCGGGCGGAAATCCGCAGCCTCGTCACCGGCCTGCCGCCGCTGGAGGCGCAACTCGGCGTCGGCGTCTGCCACCCGTTCGACGTTTACATGTCGCTGTGCACGCTCGCCGGGCACCTGTCGGCCTTCGCCAGCGGCGCCGTGCCGGCCAAGCTGTCGCGCTACGACCACGACGACCCGATGGCGAGCTTCGGCGAGGTGCGCGACTTCATCCTGCGCATGATCGACCGGGTGAAGGAGGGCGTCGCCCGCATCCTCTTCACCTTCGAGGACGGCATGTTCGGGCTGCCGATGGACGAGGCTTGGCTGAAGGGCCGGCTGGTCGTCGGCGTGCGCGGCCCGGCCTCCGCCCCGGTCAGCGAGGTCGCCGCCTGGATGGAGAATTGCATCGTCGCCTCCCGCTCGCGGCTGGAGACACTGTCCGGCCTGCGCGTCAAGGGGGCCGAGCGCGTCGCGCTGGACGACAGCGGCGAGGGCGGGGTGGCCGCCCCGCGCGGCGTGGTGCCGTTCGAGATCAAGGTCGATCCCCGCTACATCGTCCCCGGCGAGCGGCTGGAGATCTGGAATCCGGACTCGCTGGGCAGCCGCTTCCGCCCCGTCGAGATCACCCTCTTCGTCAGCGCCTGAGGCTGGGAATGACCGCCATGCTGCACCGCCGGGATCTGGTCGATCACTTCCTCGCCTTCGCGCGGGAACTCCGGAAGCACCGCGCCGCGGTCGGGGCGGGTCGTCCCGCCGCCGCCGCGAAGCCCGAGGGCGCCGCTGGGGAGACGGCGGACAGCCTGCCGGCCTTCCTGACCGAGGACGCCCTGGCCATCCCGGCGCCCCGCGGTGCCGCCGCGGCGGTGCCGGCCCTGGCGTTGGAGCCCGACGCCGAGATCATCATTCGCCGCCTTCAGGACTTCCTGGAAGCGCAGGCGGTCCAGGTCGGGCGCACCGGCACCGACCTGATGATCAGCCAGCACCGCGAGGCGCAATACGCCATGGCGGCGCTGGCCGACGACCTGTTCATCCACGACGTGGAATGGAACGGGCGGGAGCTGTGGCGCAGCGTGCTGCTCGAGCAGGCGGTGTTCCGCACCCGTCTGGCCGGCGAGCGGGTGTTCGACCGGATGGAGGCGCTGCTCGCCAGCAACGACCGGCGGCTGGTGCAACTGGCGGCGGTCTACCTCTGCGTGCTCGGCATGGGGTTCAAGGGGCGCTGCCGGGTGCCGGGCGGCGAATCCACCCTGCGTGACTACAGCGCCCGCCTGTTCGAGTTCATCGCCGGCCGCGAGTCCGAGCTGGGCGCCGGGGTGCTGCCCGGCGGGCGCACGCTGATCCCCGCCGCCTACGCCTACACGCTGACCGACGGCAAGGCGCGCACGCTGGCGCGCGGGCCGCGCTGGCCGCTGGTGCTGGGGGCCATCGCCGGGCTGTGGCTGGTGCTGGGTCAGGCGCTCTGGTGGATGTCCACCGCACAGCTTTCCAACGCGGCGGACGCGGTGCTTCAGGCATCCGTCCGCGTGACCCGCTGACGGGAGAGGACGGTCATGGAACTCCTGGCAGCGGTCCTGTCCGGCATCGCCGGCAACCAGATCTGGGTCTTCGCGGGGCTTCTCGTCCTCGTGCTGCTGATCATCGCGGTGATGGCGGCGATCCTGCTGCGCGCCCGCAGCGCGGCACCGCCCGCCCCGGCGGAACCGGCGGCCCTGCCGCCGCCCGACGCGGCGGTGGAGGAGGGCGGGGCGGTCCCGACGCTGGCCGCCACCGCGCCCGACGTCACCATCCGCGACATCCGCCGCCTGTTCCGCGACGGTCTGGCCGCCTATCGCGAGACGCTGTCGCGCAACGTCTATCTGGTGCCCTGGTATCTGCGCACCGGCGTGGCCGCATCGGACGACGCCGGCCTGCTGTCCTGCGCGGAGGAGGTGCGCCCCCCGGTGGCCGCCGAGCGGCACGCCGGCTTCTCCTGGCGATTCTACGACCGGGCTGTGGTCATCGACGTCGACGATCCGCGCGCCGCCTGGGCCGGCGTGCTGGACCTGCTGGGCCGCCGCCGCCCGATGCTGCCCGCCGACGGGCTGATCCTGACGATCCCGCTGGCCGAGCTGGACGACGTGCGCCGCGCCACCGCGCGCGGGACGGAGCTGTACGCCCGGCTGTGGGAGATCCAGCGCACGTTGGGCTTCGCCCTGCCGGTCTATGTGGTGGTGACGGGCTGCGAGGAGGCCCCCGGCTTCGCGGCGCTGGCCGAGGCCTTGCCCCCGTCCCTGACCGGCGGGATGCTCGGCTGGTCGAGCCCCTACGCGCTGGAGACGGCCTTCTCCCCTGACTTCGTGAGCGAGGCGCTGCAATCGCTGGCGGACGGCCTGCTGGCGGTGGAGTTGGAGGTGTTCGGTGCTGCGGCCACGCCGGACGGCGCCCCGCTGTTCGCCCTGACGGAGCGGCTGACCGGGACGGAGGCGGCCCTGCGCGCCCTGCTGGGCACCGCCTTCAAGCGCACCGCCTATCAGGAAACGCTCTACGTCCGTGGCATCTACTTCACCGGCCGCCCCGATCCGGACGCGGCGGCGCTGTTCGGGCGCGACCTGCTGAACCGCAAGATCTTCCCCGAGGCCGGCCTGCCCAAGCCGACGCGCGCGCTGGCCGCGTCCCGCGCGTGGCGCCGCTATTCCTGGCCGGTGGGAACGGGGGCCGCCGCGCTGGCCGCGATCCTGCTGCTGTGGATGGGGGTGCAGCGCGCCTCCACCCTGTCGGACCGGCTGGTGCCGGTCCTGGCCGACATTCCGGGCGGGCTGCAGCAGCTCGCCGACCAGCGCCCGGCGGTCGAGGCCGGGGCGCCGATGACCGCCGCCTACGGCGATCCGGCCGCCCGCTTCGTGCAGGGCGTGACGATGCTGCCCACCGACTGGACCTTCAACCCGCTGCCGGCCTCCTGGATCAGCGGTGTTCCGGATTCGGTGTCGGGAGCGCTGGCCGTCGGCTACCGCCGGCTGGCCCTGTCCACCGTGCGCGACGTCGCCGAGGACCGCTTGCGCCGCCTGACCCGCGATGGCGGGGTAGGACCGGCGGGGGCGGGGGCCTTCGAACGGCTGCGCGCCTTCGCAGGCGAGGTCGGCATCGCCGAGGGGCTGGCCCGCGCCTACAACAACGTCGACGCCCGCGATCCGACCCTGCCGCTGGACGAGGTGCTGGACTTCGCGCTGGGCTCCGGCGTGGCGCGCGGCTTCTCCGCGCGGCTGCACGGCTGGGAGATCGACCAGCCGCCGGGCGGCACCGCCATCCCGGCGCCGGGACCGGGCGCGCAACGCCCCATCGACCTGACCGCCCACCGGGCCGAGGTCAGCCGCCGTTTCCGGCAGTACGCCGACGCCTATCTGCGCGACCTCGCCATGGGCGGCCTCGCCGCCGCGCGGCTGTCGGTCGCCGCCAGCGAACTGGAGCTGCTGGCCGGCGGGGCGCGCTCCGGCGCCGACGCGGCGGCGGCCTACGCCGAGGTGCTGTCGAGCCTGGAGGACGCCGCCCGCGGCCTGGGAGCGGAGCGCGGCGCCTGGATCGGCGCCAACGGTCCCGTCCTGCCGCCGGAGTTCGAGGCGCTGCTCGGCCGGCTGGAGAAGTCCGACCTGCTCGGCCCCAACCTGCGCGCCGACATCCTGGATCTGGCGCAGCGCCGCTACGACGAGGCGGGCGTCGGCGCCCGCAGCCTGGACTCGGTGATCGGCCGCCTGCTGGAGCAGGCC
Source organism: Azospirillum sp. UFLA03-27 (assembly GCF_059803775.1). Classification (NCBI taxonomy): domain Bacteria; kingdom Pseudomonadati; phylum Pseudomonadota; class Alphaproteobacteria; order Rhodospirillales; family Azospirillaceae; genus Azospirillum; species Azospirillum sp. UFLA03-27. The sequence continues at coordinate 19,349 of NZ_JAUQTX010000049.1, forward strand.
CCCAACGGAGGCGCCCGCTTGGCTCCGGCGGCGGAGCAGCTTCGCCGCACCCTGGCGGTGTGGATGGCCCGCCGCTTCATGAAGACGGACGACAGCGGCGCGCTGGCGATGCCCGCCGTGGGCGCCGGCTGGGACCGCGCCGCGCTGGACAGCATCCCGCCGCTGGTCGAGGACTATCTGCTGTTCGACGCCAAGGACCTGCCGCAGGCGCCGTCCATGCTGCGCACCTCCATGCGGGCGGCGGCGCAGCACCAGCTCCGCCAGGGGGTGGAGCGCATCCTCGCCCGCGCCCTGGCCGGCAGCCCGGCGGGCGGCGGGGTGGACCGGGCGGGTGGGCTGGCGCAGCTCCGCGCCTCGGCCCACGCGCTGCGCACCGCCTTCCCAGTTCTGGCCGAAACCATGCAGTCCTTCCGCCAGATCGGGCTGACCACCTCCGCCGACACCATCCGCGACACGGTGGCCCGGCAGGCCAACGCCGTGCTGGCCCAGGCCGACCGGCTGTTGGAGGGCGACCAGCTCTACCGGCCCGACGCCCACGCGCTAGACGTCTGGGTGGACGGGCCGCTGGTGCCGCACCTGCTGTTCGGGCAGACCACGCCGGCCGGGCTGGCGCTCTATCTCGGCAATGCCCGGCAGGAGGTGACGGTGCTCGCCCGCGACATCGCCGCCCCGGTGGTGGAGATCCTGGAGCGTCCGGTGATGGGCGCCGGCACCGGTTCGGGCGCCGCCTCCAAGTGGGCGCGCATCATCACCGAACTGGACAAGTACGACGGCGGTCGCCCGAACAGCTCCCTGGCGCAGCTCGAAAAATTCGTGACGGTGGAAAGCGCCGCGGTGGACGCCGCCGGTTGCCAGAATCTCGGCGCCATCGACGGCGTGCCCGACGACTTCTTCCGCAGCCGTCTGGCCGAGCTGAAGCAGTGGATCGCCACGCGCTGCGTGCTGGCCGCCGACGCCCGCGTCTACGACGCCTACGTCGACATGGCCGCCTCGTTCAACGAGATGCTGGCCGGCCGCTTCCCCTTCGCCGCCGCCGCGGTGGTGGGCGAGGAGGCGGACCCGGCGGCGGTGCGCGCCTTCTACGAGCGGTTCGACGCGCGCTCGGCCTTCGTGCTGGAGGGGCTGCGGCGCGGCGAGCGCTTCGGCACCGCCGGGCGGGAAGCGCTGCGCTTCGTCGAGACGATGGAGCGGGCGCGCCCGCTGCTGATCGCCGCGGTGACCCCCGACCAGAGCGGCGGCCTGGCGCTCGACCCCGCCTTCCGCGTCAACCGCGGCCGTGAGGCCGGGGGCAGCGACATCATCGAATGGAAGCTCGCCACGCCGAACGGCGCCCTGTCCAGCATGCTGCCGCGGACGCCGTTGCGCTGGTACCCCGGCGACAAGCTGAGCGTGACGCTGCGCTGGGCCAAGGACGGCACGGTGCTTCCCGTGTCCGGAGTCGGTGCGGGGGTGACGGTGGATGGGCCTTCGCTGCGCTTCGACTACGACGGTCCCTGGGCGTTGTTCGCCCTGGCCAGCCGACAGGCCGCGCCGCAGCGCGACCGCCGCCCCGGCCCGGACACCGAGCCGCTGCTGCTGTTCGAAGCCACGGCCAGCGGCCCCGTCAAGGAAGCTGCCGCCGCTGCCCCGATGCCGATCGCTCCGGTGGCGCAGGCGACGCCGCAACCCGCGGTGAAGCCCAACGTGCGGGTCTTCATGACGCTGGCGGTCAAGCGCACCGTTCTGTCCGACGGCAAGCCGCCGCGCGAGGAGAAGGTGGCCGTGCCGGCGCTGCCCGCGCAGGCGCCGCCGCTCGCCCCGGTCGGCTCCATGCGGCGGATGCCGGGTCTGGCCGGCTGGCCGGCGCCATCGGGCGCGGTGGCTCCGGCGGACCGCGCCTTCTTTGATCTGGGCACCCCGCCGTCCCAATCCCCGATGCTCCGCCCCGCGGCCCAACGCTTCCCGTGAGCAGCACCATGACCACCACGCCCCACCCGCTGATCGACATCGGCGCCCTGCTCCAGCCCATCCCGGGCGACGATCCGGCGGGCGACGACCTGCGCCACGGGCCGGAGTTCGACGCGCTGACCGAGGCGCGCCGAATGGACGACGATCTGGACCAGGGCATCTGGCAGACCACCGTCAAGAAGGCGGATTGGAAGGGAGTCGTCCAGCAGTCCTCGGACCTGCTGAAGACCCGCACCAAGGATCTTCAGGTCGCGGCGTGGCTGGTCCAGGCGCTGGGCCACCTGCACGGCCCGGCGGGGCTGGCGCCGGGGCTTCTGCTGGTCCACGGGCTGGTCGAGGACTTTTGGGACGGCCTCTACCCGCGCCTGGACGACGGCGATCCGGAGCCGCGGCTGGCGCCGCTGGTCTGGCTGGACAGCCAGCTGTCGCGTGACCTGATGGCAACTGCGATCACCCAGCCGGGGCCGCACACCGACGAGACGCACCGTTTCCAGGACTGGCAGAACGCCCAGCGCCTGCGCAAGCTCGCCACCCGCGACCCGCGCGCCTTTCACGCGGCGGTCGATGACGGCGAGGTGACGGTCGAGCAGATCCTCGCCGCGCAGGACCGCACGCCGCCCGACTTCTACCAGACCCAGCACGGTCATCTGCGCGATACGGTGACGGCGGTGCGCACCCTGGCGGCGGAACTGGACGCCGTGGCCGGCCGCGCCGCTCCCGGCTTCAGCCAGCTTCTGAAGACCCTGGAAAGCCTGATCCAGTTCCACCGCGAAGCGCTCGCCAAGCGCGGCATCGATCCGGACGGCGCCCCCGCCGCGCCGGAGGAGGCCGAGGGCGGGGAGGGGGCCACCATCGACGCGTCCGCCGAAATCATCCCCGCCGCCGCCTTCACCCGCCCCGGCGGGCCGCGGACCCGGCAGGAGGCCTACGCGATGCTCCACCAGATCGCCGATTTCCTGGCGCGGGAGGAGCCGCACAGCCCGACCTCCTACCTTGTCCGCCGAGCCGCCGCCTGGGGGAACCTGTCCCTGCCGGAGCTGTACGCCGAGCTGCTGGGCGACCGCGGCGAGGTCGGGCGGATCTTCGGCCTTCTGCGGCTTGAGGAGCGCTGAACCATGCCCCGCATTCTGCTCGACTATCCCGGCATCAAGGGCGAGTCGCTGATCCGCAACTACAAGAATCTGGCCGACTGCGTCAGCTTCGACCTGTCCTCGGGCAAGCGCGAGGTCGGCGGCTTCAACTACGACGACCCGATCGAGGAGACCTCCTATTTCAGCGGCCGGAAGGCGCAGAAGCAGGACAAGCTCGGCGTCGACAGCCTGAAGCTGGAGCGCCACTTCGACCTCGCCTCGCCCAAGCTGATGCAGGCGGCCTTCGATCCGCAGAAGAAGGACGTCACCGCGACGATCCACTTCTTCCGCACCTTCGCGCAGTTGCAGGGCGGCGAGTTTTTCGGCGAAAGCGACATCTTTGCCGAGCCGTACCTGACCATCATCCTGAAGAACACGCAGATCACGGAGTACGTGCTGTCGGTCGACGACGACGACAGCAGCAACGGCACCGAGACCATCTCGCTGGCCTTCGACCAGCTGCAGATGACCTACCAGCACCAGATCGACGGCCGGAAAATCGGCCAAATCCGTGGCGACATCACATTGGCGAGCAAGTCATGACCCAGTCGAACCCGTCGGCCCTGACCGGCGACACCGCCCTCCTGTCCCGAAACGGTCAGAGGCGCCGCGGTCCGGCGCGCCGGGCCGAGCATTTCCTGGAGCAGGTGATGTTCCAGAGCCGCTGGCTGCTGGCGCCGCTCTATGTCGGCTTGGTGGGCGCGCTGCTGATGATCGGCTGGCGCTTCGCGCTGGAACTGGTGCACGCACTGCCGCTTCTGATTCATGGCACGGAAAACGACATCATCCTGATCGTGCTCGGGCTGGTCGATCTGACGATGGTCGGCAACCTCGTGCTGATGGTGATCTTCAGCGGCTATGAGAACTTCGTCTCGAAGATCGATGTCGCCGGCCACGCCGACCGCCCGGAATGGATGGGCAAGCTGGATTTCAGCGCGCTCAAGGTGAAGCTGATCGCCAGCATCGTGGCGATCTCCTCCATTCAGATCCTGAAGACCTTCATGAACGTGTCGGAGGTGTCCGACCGCGACCTGATGTGGCTGGTCGCCATCCACGTCACCTTCATCGTCTCCGGCGTGCTGCTGGCGACCATGGACGTGCTGGTGAAGAAGAGCCACGCGCACTGACATCCGGCAGGAAAGGAGAGGGCATCATGATTCGGTATGCGCTGGCGTTCCTCGCCATCCTTATGACCGGCCTGCCCGGAGCGTCATGGGCGGAGCCGGCGAAGGTGGTGGTCGGCACCTACGTCAACCAGATCACCGGGGTGAACCTCCGCGACAATCAGGTCAATGTGGACTTCTACGTCTGGTTCCGCTGGGACGACGACTCCCTGAACCCGCTGGAGACGTTCGAGCTGATGAACGGGCGGATCGAATCCCGCACGCCCACCCCGGTCCGCAAGTTGAAGGACACCAACTACGGGCAGGCGCGCGTCCAGGCCGTTCTGAACCAGCCCTGGGACGTGAGCCGCTTCCCCCTGGACACCCAGACCATCCGTCTGGTGATTGAGGACAGCGACCTGACGGCCGAGCACTTCGTCTATGTGCCGGACACCGACAACAGCACGCTCGATCCCGACGTCGACGTCTCGGGCTACACGCTGACCAGCAACGGCGCCACCATTTCGGCGCACCGCTACCGCACCAACTACGGCGACATCACCCTGCCGAAGAACCACGAGTCGGTCTATTCCCGCTATACCCACGCGATCACCCTGGAGCGGCCGGATTCGGTCTATTACATCAAGACCTTCTCGACCATCTTCATCTCCTCGCTGGTGGCCTTCCTGGCCTTCCTGGTGAAGCCGGTGGACCTCGACCCCCGCTTCGGACTGGGCATCGGCGCGCTGTTCGCCGTGGTCGCCTGCTATTTCGTCATCGCCAGCGACCTGCCGCGCAGCAGCGGCTTCACCCTGTCGGACCGGGTCAACCTCGCCTCCATGGGCATGATCTTCCTCAGCCTGATGCAGAGCGCGGTGTCGCTGATGATCTACGAGCGGAACGCGGCGAAGTCCCTGCTTCTGGACCGCTGGTGTCTGGTGGTCTTTCCCGTCACCTACGCGCTGCTGTGCGTCTGGCTGACGACGGTGTGACGCTGGAGATCTGATACCGCCGCGGGGCGCCGCTCCGGCCTGAGCTTCGCCACAATCCTCCGCCATGCTCCGCAGAGAGCGACGAGGGAGAGTGGGATGATCGGAAACCGGACGGCGCTGGCTGCGGCGGCGTTTCTCGCCATCGGGATCGCGGTGGCGGGCTGGTCGGCGGGGCGGGAGGTCGCCCAGGTCCGGCTGGCCGACCGCTTCGTCACCGTGAAGGGCTCCGCCGAGCGCGAGGTCAAGGCGAACCTCGCGCTCTGGCCGGTGCGCTTCGTCGCCACCGGCGACGACCTGTCCGCCGTCCAGGCGAAGACGGCAGCCGATGAAAAGGCCGTGCTGGCCTTTCTGGAACGCTACGGGCTGAGCGCCGACGCCGTCGTTTCGCGCTCGCTCGATCTCGTGGACCTGCTCGCCCAGGCTTACCGCCAGGGGCCGGCGGATCAGCGCTACATCCTCACCCGCACCCTGATGATCCGCAGCCCGGACGTGGAGCGGGTCGACCGCGCCAGCCAGAATCTGGCGGAGTTGCTCGACCAGGGCGTTACCCTGGGCGGGGAGCCGGGCATGGGCTCCGGCCCCAACTACCTGTTCACGCGGCTGAACGACGTGAAGACCGAGATGATCGCCGAGGCGACCGCCAAGGCACGCGAGGCGGCGACCCAGTTCACGACCGACAGTGGTGCCACCCTGGGCGGCATCCGCCGCGCCAACCAGGGTCTGTTCCAGATCCTCGCCCGTGACGAGGCCCCCGGCATCATGGAAAGCCGGCAGATCGACAAGATCGTCCGCGTCGTGTCCACGCTCGACTGGGAACTGGTGGATTGACGGGGCGGCAGCGCTCTGCCCGCCCTCCCGCTGTATAGGTCATCTACATATTGGATTCGCCGCATCCGGCCAGCCCTTGCCCAGAAGGCGGCGGGCGGCACGGCCTGCGGATGGCTCATGGGTCATGATGTTGCGGAAACTGACAGTCCTGTTTCCGTAATCCGTCGATTGCGCTGCCAAGCGAGCAATAAACCCACGACCGATACCAAAATACGCTTAGAAAATCGGCAGAGTGGGCGGATACCATGCATTGTTTGCACGATGCATTTCGTGGGTTGAACGGTTGTTCAGACCGATATCCTGCACCCTCTCGCCGATATTCCTGGAAAAATGACGATTCAGGCAAAAAGCGCTGGTTCCCCTGTTCCGAGCATGGTTATATAGCTAACGTATATAGCGAATTCGGGGTGCCCACTCATGTCCGTCCAACCGCAGGTGTCGTTCGCCGGGCCGCACGCGTCGCCGATCGGCGCGGAGCGCATCCGGCTGCTGGAGGCGGTGGGGCGCGAGGGCAGCATTTCCGGCGCGGCGCGGTCGGTCGGCGTCACCTACAAGGCGGCCTGGGACGCCATCGACGCCATGAACAACCTGTTCGGCCGCCCGCTGGTCGAGGCGCAGGCCGGCGGAAAGCGCGGCGGCGGAACCGCCTTGACGCCGGACGGCGTGCGGCTGGTCGCCACCTTCCACCGTCTGCAGAGCGAGATGGTCCGCGCCTTCCAGGTGCTGGAACCGGAACTCAACGGCACCGGCCTGTCGGCGGCCAGTTTGATGTGGGGATTCTTCATGCGCACCAGTGCCCGTAACGCCCTTCGCGGAACCATCACCGCCATCACCGACGGGGCGGTGAACGCCGAAATCACCCTGACCATCTCGGACCAGACCTCGATCGTCGCGATCATCACCCGCGACAGCGTGCGCGACCTGGGCCTGTTCCCGGGGCGCGCGGCGACGGCGCTGATCAAGGCGCCCTTCGTGATCCTCGCCCCGGCGGACGAGGCGAAGCGCACCTCGATGCGCAACCGCGTGGAAGGCGTGGTGTCCCGCCGCGAGGACGGCGCGGTCAACAGCGAGATCACCCTGGACATCGGCGGCGGCAAGACGCTGACCGCCATCATCACGCTGCGCAGCGCCGATGACATCGGCCTGAAGCCCGGCGACCCGGCCTGCGCGCTGATCGACGCATCGCACATCATTCTTGCGGTGGATTGACGATAGATCGGAAGGAGTTTTCGAATGACGCGTTTCCTGCTTGCCGCCGTCGCGCTGCTGTCCGTCTCGGCGACGGCCCAGGCCGACGAATTCAACGTCGCGGTCGCCGCGAACTTCACCGCCCCGGCGAAGGAGATCGCCACCGCCTTCGAGCAGAAGACCGGCCACAAGGCCGTCCTGAGCTTCGGCGCGACCGGCCAGTTCTACGCCCAGATCAAGCAGGACGCGCCCTTCGTCGTCTTCCTCGCCGCCGACGACGAGACCCCGAAGAAGGCGGTGGAGGAGGGCTTGGCCGTTCCGGAGTCCCGCTTCACCTACGCCGTCGGCCGTCTGGTGCTGTGGACCAAGGCCGGCGACGCGCCGCTGGGCGAGGGCACGCTGCGCAAGGGCGCCTTCGAGAAGCTGTCGATCGCCAACCCGGCGACCGCGCCCTACGGTCTCGCCGCCGTGCAGACGATGAAGAAGATGGGCGTCTACGAGGCGATCCAGCCGAAGATCGTCCAGGGCAACAGCATCGCCCAGGCCTTCCAGTTCGCCGAGACCGGCGCCGCCGAGCTGGCCTTCGTGGCCCTGTCCCAGGTGATTGCCAAGCCGGACGGCACCCGCTGGCCGATTCCGGAAACGCTGCACGACCCGATCTTCCAGGACGCCGTCCTGCTGAAGAAGGGCGCCGGCAACGAGGCCGCCACGGCCTTCCTCGCCTTCCTGAAGGGGCCGGAGGCAGCCGCGGTGATCTCCAAGTACGGCTACGGCACGAGGGCGCCGAACTGACCATGCCGGCCTCCCTGGTAAGGACAGCCCGCCAATGAGCTGGCAACCGATCATCCTGACCCTGGAACTGGCGGCGCTGACGACGGTCATCCTGCTGATCGTCGGCACCCCCCTGGCCTGGTGGCTGGCGCGGTCCGGAGCCTGGTGGAAGGAGGCGGTGGCCACGGTGGTGGCGCTGCCTCTGGTCCTGCCGCCGACGGTTTTGGGCTTCTACCTGCTGATGCTGCTGGGGCCGAACGGCCCCGGCGGGTGGCTGGCCTCCCTGTGGGGCGCCCGCTCCATGGCCTTCACCTTCGAAGGGCTGGTCATCGGGTCGGTGCTGTACTCCATGCCTTTCGTGGTGCAGCCGATCCGCAACGCCTTCGAGGCGTTCGGCGACCGCCCGCTGGAGGCGGCGGCGACGCTGCGCGCCTCGCCGCTCGACACCTTCTTCACCGTGGCGGTGCCGCTGGCCCGCCGCGGCTTCCTGACCGGCGCCGTGCTGGGCTTCGCCCACACCATGGGCGAGTTCGGCGTCGTCCTGATGATCGGCGGCAACATTCCCGGCCAGACCAAGGTCCTCTCGGTGGCCATCTACGACTATGTCGAGACGCTGCAATGGGACGAGGCCCATCTGCTGGCCGGCGGCATGCTGGTCTTCTCCTTCACGGTGATCCTGACGATGATGATGCTGGAGAAGCGCATCGGGCGGGGCGGGCGATGAGCCTGTCGGTGCATTTCCACGGGACGCTCGGCCAGTTCGCTCTGGACGTGGGGTTCGAGGCGCCGGGCCGCGGCATCACCGCCCTGTTCGGCCCGTCCGGTTGCGGCAAGACCTCGGTGCTGCGTTGCGCGGCCGGATTGCAGCGGCTGAACGGGCGCTTCGCCCTGGACGGCGATGTCTGGCAGGAGGGGCGGACCTTCCGGCCGACGCACAAGCGGCCCATCGGCTACGTCTTCCAGGAGGCCAGCCTGTTCCCCCATCTGTCGGTGCGCACCAACCTGCTGTTCGGTCATCGCCGGACGGTGGGGCGCGGCGTGCCGGAGCACATCCGCCTGGACGACGTGGTCGACCTGCTGGGGCTGGGGCATCTGCTCGACCGCTCGCCCGAGCATCTCTCCGGCGGCGAGCGCCAGCGGGTCGGCGTGGGCCGCGCGCTGCTCTCGCAACCGCGCCTGCTGCTGATGGACGAGCCCCTGGCGGCGCTCGACCGCTTCAGCAAGGAGGAGATCCTCCCTTATCTGGAGCGGCTGCACGGTGTCCTGTCCGTTCCCGTCCTCTATGTCAGCCACGACATCGCGGAGGTCGAGCGGTTGGCCGACCATCTGGTGCTGCTGCGCCAAGGGCGTGTCGTCGCCGCCGGCCCCATGCAGGAGCTTCAGGCCGATCCCACCCTGCCCATCGCCCGCATGCCCGAAGCCGGGGTGACCCTGCCCGCGGTGGTGGCGGGACGGGAGGACGCCTACGGCCTGACCCTGCTGCGGCTGGATGGCGGCCATCTGCTCGTTCCGGGCGACCTCGGATCGCAGGGGACGGCGCGGCGGGTCCGCATCGCCGCGTCCGACGTCAGCCTCGCCCGCAACCCGCCGGAGGGCAGCACCATCCTGAACGCGCTTCCCGCCCGCATCGTCGCGGCGGAGCCGCAGGACGACGTCCAGATGATGGCCGTCGTGGCCCTGGGCGAGGAGGGGAGGGGCGCGCGTCTGCTCGCCCGCGTCACCCGCAAGAGCTGGGACGCCCTGGGGCTGTCGCCGGGCCAGCCGGTCTACGCCCAGGTCAAGGGCGTGGCCCTGGTACAGGAAGCTCTGGTTCAGGAAACGATGTGATTCAGGGCGCGCTGCGCGTTACCCCGGCGTGAATCGCCTGGGCAGGCGCAGCGCTCCCGTCCCCATCGCGATTCCGAACAGAACGCACAGCAGTCCCGCCGCGTGGGCGAGCGTGAAGGCCTCGCCCAGGAACAGCACGGCGGCCAGCACGCCCGCCGCCGGAATCAGCCCGGTGAACAGCCCGGCCCGGTTGGCCGGCACATGGGCGATCCCGCGCATCCACAGCACCACCGCCAGCAAGCCGCCGGTCAGGCCGGACGCCACGAACAGCAGCCAGACCCAGCCGGGAACTGCGACCGGATCGAAGCCGCCCAGCGTCGCCAGCGCACCCGGCGCCATCATCGTGGCCGCCAGCACATTCGCCAGACAGGTCAAAGCCAGAGGTGGAATCCGCCCGCCGAGCTGCCGGGCGAAGACTCCGTACAGCCCCTCCGACACCACCGCGCCCAGCACCAGCGCGTTGCCGACGACGGAATCGTCGGGCCCACCGACGCCACCCGGTCGCAAATTCAGCGCCACCATGCCAACGACCGCCAGGGCGATGGCCGCGGCGCTGCCGGCTCCGATCCGCTCGCGCAGGATCAGCGCCGCCCCCAGTGCCGTCATGGCCGGGATGGTGCTGGTGATGATTCCGGCGGCCACTGCGCTGGTCTCGCGCAGCCCATAGAGAAGGAACAGGTTGAACAGCACCATGCCGAACAGGGAGAGCAGGGCGAGGCTCGTCCAGTCCCGACCATTGCGCGGCAGCGCCGCCGCGCCACCCCTGAGGGCAAAGGGCGCCAGCAGCACCGCGACCAGGGCGAAACGCATTTCCGCGGCCACAAGCGGCGGGACATGGGATACGATCACCTTGGAGGCCGGGACGG
>NZ_JAUQTX010000004.1:0-65654 GCF_059803775.1 Azospirillum sp. UFLA03-27
GTTATAGTCTCGTGGGCTCGGAGATGTGTATAAGAGACAGACCTACATCAGCGGTGGCGGCCTGGCGGTCGAGGTGCTGCGCGGCGTCTCCCTGACCGTCGAGGCGGGGGAGTTCGTCGCCATCGTCGGCAGCTCCGGCTCCGGCAAATCGACGCTGATGAACATCCTCGGCGGGCTCGACCGTCCGACCTCCGGGCGCTACCGCGTCGACGGGCGCGACGTGACGGCGCTGGAGGGCGACGAGCGGGCGGCGCTGCGGCGGGACGGGTTCGGCTTCGTTTTCCAGCACTACCATCTGATCCCCGGCACGACGGCGCAGGAGAATGTCGAGATGCCGGGCCGCTACGCGGGCCTGCCCGCCGCGCTGCGCGAAGGCCGCGCCGTGGAGTTGCTCGGCCGCCTGGGGCTGGGGGAGCGGCGCCATCACCGCCCCAACCAGCTTTCGGGCGGCCAGCAACAGCGCGTGTCGATCGCGCGGGCGCTGATGAACAACGCCCCGGTGATCCTGGCCGACGAGCCGACCGGTGCTTTGGACAGCGCCAGCGGGGCGGAGGTGGTGGCGCTGCTGCGCGAGCTGTCCGCCGCCGGGCGCACGGTGATCCTCATCACCCACGACCGCAAGGTGGCGGAGGCCGCCGGCCGGGTGATCGAAATGCGCGACGGCCGCATCGTCGCCGACAGCGGCCGCCCGGCCCCGTCACCGGCGGACCCCTCCCCTGCCCCGGCGGAGCGCGAGGCCGCCGGCGCCTCCCTGTGGACCGACGCGGCGGAAGCCCTGTCGGCGGCGCTGCGGTCGCTGGGGGCCAACGGCTTCCGCACGGCGCTGACCCTGCTCGGCATCGTCATCGGCGTGGCGTCCGTGATCGCCCTGCTCGCCATCGGCGAGGGCGCCAAGCAGGCGGTGATGGCGCGGGTCGGCGCGCTGGGGGTGAATCTGGTCTTCGTCGTGGCGGGCAGCGGTGATCCCCGCCTGCCGGTCACGCCGCTGACCGAGGCGGACGGCGAAGCCATCCTGCAATTGTCCAACGTCGAGAGCGTGATGCCCTACCTCGACACGCCGGTGATGGTCCGCCATGGCAACATCGACCACCGGACCGAAGGGCTGGCGACCTCGGCGTCGCTGCCGTTGACGCATCGTTGGCCCGTCGCTGAGGGGGCCTTCTTCACCCGCGCCGACGAGCGGGCCGGGGCGGCGGTGGCGGTTCTCGGCCACGGCGTCGCCGAACGGCTGTTCCCGCGCGGAGAGTCGCCGCTGGGCAAGCATGTGCTGGTGAACAACATTCCCTTCCTGGTGACCGGCGTGATGGCGAAGAAGGGCGACCTGACCGGCAGCCAGAGCACCGACGACTGGGTGTTCGTGCCCCTGTCCACGGGCGTGCAACGCCTGATCGGCAAGCCGGACCTGCAACTGATCCTGGTCTCCGTGCACGACGTGGAGCGCATCGGGCAGACCCGCGATGCCATCCACGCCCTGCTCTCCGAGCGTCACGGCCAGGAGGATTTCCAGATCCACGACGGGACCGCGCGCATCCAGGCGGCGGCGGAGACCCAGGACACCATGACGCTGCTGCTCGGCTGCGCCGCGGTCATCACGCTGCTGGTCGGCGGCATCGGGGTCATGAACATCATGCTGGTCAGCGTGACCGAGCGGACCCGCGAGATCGGCATCCGCATGGCCGTCGGCGCCCGCGCCGCCGACATCGAGCGGCAGTTCCTGATGGAGGCGGCTCTGGTGGCGGGATTGGGCGGGTTGGTCGGGGTCGCGCTGGGCCTGGCTGGCGGCGCGGTCATCGGGCTGCTGGCGATGCCGGTGGTCTTCACCGCGACCGCGATCGCTGGGGCGGCGGCCTCCGCCGTGCTGACCGGCATGGTCTTCGGCCTGATCCCCGCCCGCCGGGCGGCGCGGCTCGACCCGGTGGTGGCGCTGGCGAGCGACTAGGTTCTGCCGCCGAGCGCGGAGTGCAGACACCGTCTGCGCCGTCAACCCATTCTGGTCGGTCATTCCGTGGATTTGCCCCACCGACCCGCATTTTGGCGGCAAGTATCAGACAGTCGGATAGATGAAACGCCGGAAACGTCTCCTTCGCGATTATGAAGCCCGCATCGACGTCTCCGGCGGCATGAAACAGCTCGCTATGGCGAGCCTGCCACTGAACAGGTTGTCAAACCGTCTCTGAGCGAAGGGGTTCGGGACGAGCCGCGCAAGCTGATCAAATACAACCACTTGGCTTTCAACTTTCTGAACTTCGCACGCGTTCCCGCCCCCCTGCCCCAGGCCGCCGTCAGACGGCCGCCGTCACCACAACCTCGATCAGGATCGACGGGTCGCCCAGGTCGGCAACGCCGATGGTGGCGCGGGCCGGCAGGTCGTCGCCGTTCAGCCACTCCAGCCACGCGGCGTTCATGCCGTCCTTGGCCTTCATGTCGGTGATGAAGAGCTGGGCGGACAGCAGCTTCGTCTTGTCGGTGCCGGCCATGGCGAGCACGGCGTCGAGCTTCCGGCAAATCTGGGCGGTCTGCTCCTGCATGCCGACGCTGACGTCGTCGGCGATGATGCCGCCGAGGAAGGCGATGCCGTTGCTGACAACGACGCGGTGCATGATCTTGGTCTTCTCAACGCGCTTGATCACGAGAACTCTCCCGGTTTTGGTTGGTATCGGTGGGGGTGTTGGTCAGGGGGTGCTTTGTCAGGGAGTGACGGTGAAATCGACGTATTTGGCGGCGATGCGGGCCAGCGTGCCGTCCTGCACGACCGACGCGATGGCGGCGTCGAAGGCGGCCTTGAGGTCCGCGTCCTCCTTGCGCAGGCCGACGCCCACGCCGGGGCCGAACACCTCGGCGTCGACCAGCGGCTTGCCGACGAGTTGGAGCGACTTCGAGGCGTCGGCCTTCACCCAGTCGGACGCGGTGGCGCCGGTGGTGATGGCGGCGTCGATGCGCCCGCTCTTCAGGTCGGCCAGCAGGTTCGACGCGGTGTCGTAGTTCTTCAGCGAGACGGTCTTGCCGAAGTGCTTCTCGACATAGCGGTAATGGGTGGTCGAGGTCTGGGCGCCGACCGACTTGCCGGCCAGGGTGGCCTCGGTTCCGTCGATGCCGCCGCCGGTGGCCGCCACGAAATAGGCCGGGACGACCATGTAGGGGACGGAGAAGGCGATGGCCTTCGCGCGCTCCGGCGTGATGTTCATGGTCGCCATGATCGCGTCGTAGCGGCGCGACAGCAGACCGGGGATGATGCCGTCCCAATCCTGGGCGACCAGGGTGCAGCGCCGCTTCATGCGTTCGCACAGCGCGTTGGCCAGCTCCACCTCCAGCCCGCCGAGCGTGCCGTCGGGGGCGGTCATGTTGAAGGGCGGGTAGGCGCCCTCCGTCGCGATGCGCAGGGGCGGGCCGTCGGCGCGCGAGTCCGAGGGGACGGCCGCCACGAGGGCGCACAGGCTCATCGCCAGCCCGAGGGCCAGACGTTTCATGGAAAACTCCGGTTTGGTGGTTCGGTAAGGGCCGGTCAGAGGGCGGCGATCACCTGGATCTCGACCAGCAGGTCGGGGTCGGCGAGCCTGGCCTCGACGGTCGCGCGGGCCGGGGCGTTGGCGCGGTCCACCCAGGCATCCCAAGCCGCGTTCATCGCCGCGAAGCCGGCCATGTCGGCGAGATAGACGGTGGCGGTGAGCAGCCGGCTCTTGTCCGTGCCGGCGCGCTCCAGCAGGACGTCGATCTGGCGCAGCACGTCGCGGGTCTGCGCCGTCACGTCGTGGGTCACGCCGCCCATGGCCTCGAAATCGGCGATCTGGCCGCACAGATAGACGGTGCCGCTGTGCACGACCATCTCGCTCATCCGCGGGCCGCAATCGAAACGCTGAATCGTCAAAACGTGGGTCTCCTGAAAAGGCCGCTCCGCCAAAGCGGTCAGGCGGCGGCCGCCGTGTGGCGGAATCGCTGGATGCGGAAGGCGTCGATGGGCAGGTCGCTCGCCCCGCGGGTGATGAGGTCGGCGGTGATCCGCCCGACGATGGGGCCGAGCTGGAAGCCATGGGCGGAGAAGCCGAAGGCGTGGAACACCCCTTCCTCCGTGCCGCTGGGGCCAATCACCGGGATGTCGTCGGGCATCCGCGCCTCGATCCCCGCCCAGGCTCGGACGATGGTGGCGCTGCGCATGATCGGGAACAGGTCCCACACCGTGCGGGCATTGGTGGTGACGTTGGCGAAGTCCAGGTCCGTCCGGTTCTCGTCGCGGTAGGCGCGGCCCAGCAGCCCGCCGCCGATCAGCACGGTCCCGTTGGGAAACTGCTTGAAGGACAGGGTGCGGCCCGTCGCCCCGACCACCGGTTTCAGGAAGGGCGGCACGCGGGCGGTGATCATCAGCATGGGCGCGATGACCTCCAGCGGCACCGGCTCGCCGAGCTGGGCGGCCAGCCGGTCGGCCCAGGCCCCGGCGCAGTTGACCAAGACCGGCGCCTCGTGCGCCACGCCGTCCGCCGTCTCCACCCGCCAGTTGCGGCCCGAGCGGGCGACCCGCGCCACCGCCGCCCCCTCGTGGAAGCGGGCGCCCAGGCTCTCGGCCTTGCGCTTGAAGGCGAAGGTGGTGCGGTAGGGGATGGCCGCCCCGTCGCGGCGCGACACCAGCGCGCCGACGCAATGCTCCGCGATGGACGGGACGAGGCGGCGCAGCTCCGCCTGATCCACCACCTCCTCGTGCGTGAAGCCGAGTGCGGCGAGCTGGGCCGCCCGCTCCCGGCAGGAGTCCAGCTCCGCCTCGGTTTCCGCGACCTTGAGCTGGCCGTGGCTTTCGAAGCCGCAGTCGTCGTCCACGAGGTCGCGGATGCCGTGCCACAGCGCCATGGAGGCGACGGACAGCGGCACCTCCGCGGCGTGGCGGCC
Organism: Azospirillum sp. UFLA03-27; assembly: GCF_059803775.1. Lineage (NCBI taxonomy): Bacteria > Pseudomonadati > Pseudomonadota > Alphaproteobacteria > Rhodospirillales > Azospirillaceae > Azospirillum > Azospirillum sp. UFLA03-27. The sequence goes on from NZ_JAUQTX010000004.1 coordinate 4,876, forward strand.
GAGCTGGCGCACCCCGCCGGCGTTCACGCCGGAGGCGTGGCGGCCGATGTGGTCCTTCTCCAGCACCAGCGCCCGGACCCCGCGCATGGCGAGGTGCAGCGCGGTGGAGCAGCCGTGCAGGCCGCCCCCGACGACGATGACGTCCGGCTCCGACATGGTGTCCCCCTGCCCCGTCAGTGGTGCATCACGGCGGCCACCTCGTCCTCGGCCTTGGGCAGCGAGGCGAGTTCGGCCAGCGTGATCGGCTTCACCGGCGGGCGCAGCCGGTAGTAGCCGACCTCCGCCGGGGAGACGCCGCGGGCGTCGGCGATGACCTCGACCACGGTCGGGCCGCACAGCCGCCCCTGGCACGGCCCCATGCCGCAGCGCAGGAAGGACTTGGTCTGGTTCGGCCCGCTGACACCCAGCTTCACGGCGTCGCGCACCTGCCCCGCCGTCACCTCCTCGCAGCGGCAGACAATGGTGTCGTCGGCGGGGACACGGAACTCCTGGCCCGGCCGGTAGAGCACGTCGAGGAAGTCGCGGCCGCGCAGCGCCCGGTCCAGCGCCTCACGGTGGGGGGCGGCGTCGCGGTCGCGGGTGGCGCGGTCGATGGCGCCCAGCCGGTGCAGGGCGTCCAGCGCCGTCAGCCGGCCGCGGTGCTCCGCCGCCAGCGCGCCGCCGATGCCGGCCCCGTCGCCGGCGATGGAGACACCTTCCACCGACGTGGCGCCCCAGCCGTCGACGTCCGGCACCCAACAGCGCTGCGCTTCGTCCCAGGACTGGGCGCAGCCGATGGCGTTGGCGAGGTTGATGTTGGGGATCACCCCGTGGTGCAGGAGGAGCGTGTCCGCCGGAAGGCGCTGCTCGGCGCCGTTCCCCTGGCGATAAACGACCGTCTGCACCCGCCCGTCGCCCTCGGCGCGCAGGGCGGAGACGTTGCCGATCACCTTGACCTTCCGCCGGACCTCCAGCAGCAGCTTCAGCCCCTTGCCGACATAGCCGGAGCGGGCGAAGGCCGACAGGTGCGGCATGGCCTGTCGCCAGTTCTCCCGCGGCGTGGTGTCGAGGATCGCGTCGATGCGCGCGCCGGCCCGCAGATACTGCCAGGCGAGCAGCCAGAGCAGCGGCCCGCTGCCGGCCATGACCACGCCGCCCGAGGCGACGAGGCCGGAGGTCTTCAGCAGGATCTGCGCCGCCCCCGCCCCCATCACGCCGGGCAACGTCCATCCGGGAACCGGGAAGGGCCGCTCCAGCGCGCCGGTCGCCAGGATGACGTGCCGCGCCGGCAGGATGCGCGCCGCACCATCGCGCGACAGGCCGATGTCGAGCGTGCGCGAGACGCTCCACACCGCCGCACCGGGCAGATAGTCGGCGCCGCTGTCGCGGAACGGCCCGACCAGATCGGCGCCGTGCCAGTAGTCGGTCCCGAGCACGCTGGGATTCTTCACCGGCGAGCGGGTGATGGCGCGGTAGATCTGGCCGCCGGGGGCCGCCTGCTCATCGAGCAGGACGGTGGACAGGCCGCGCCGGGCGGCCAGCGTGGCGGCGGCGAGGCCGGCCGGGCCGGCGCCGATCACCGCCAGATCGTAACGAGGCTTCAGGTCGGTCACCGGTCGATCTCCCGCTTGCCGTTCTGGGTCTCCACCCGCATGCCGGGGCGGACGCGGATCTGGCAGCCCTGCTGGTTGCCGGTGCCGTCGATGGTCACCAGACAGTCGAAGCACACGCCCATCATGCAGTAGGGGCCGCGCGGGGCGCCGGACACCGGGGTGGTCCGGCAGGCACCGACCCCGTTGGCGATCAGGGCGGCGGCGACGCTGTCGCCGGACAGCGCCTCGGCCGGGCGGCCGTCGATGGTGAAGGAGACGCGCTCTCCGCCCGCGTCAGGCAACCGCTGGAACATGGAACCTCCGGGCGCTGAAGGCCGAGAATTCGTCGGGCAGGGTGCCGGCGGCGATGTGCGGCGCCAGCGCCAGCGCGTGGTTGGCGGCGAGCGTCACGCCGCTGTGGCAGGTGGCGACGAAGGCGCCGGGCATGGTGGTGGACTGCTCGTAGATCGGGAAGCCGTCCGGGGTCAGCACGCGCAGCGCCGCCCAGGTCCGCACCACGTTCAGTTTGCCGAGCAGCGGGAAGATGCGCAGCGCGCGGTCGGCGATGGTCGAGGTGACGCCGTTGCGCACCGTGGTGTCCAGCCCGGCATCCTCGAAGCTGTCGCCGATCATCACCCCGCCCTCGTCGGTCTGGCGGATGAAGCCGACCGGAAACTTCAGGAAGGGGGCGGTCTTCTCCGTCACGATGATGTGGCCGCGCTCCGGCCGCACCGGGGCGTCCAGCCCGACCATGGGGGCCAGCCGGCGGGCGTCGTGGCCCGCGGCGATGACCACCTTGCCCGACCGAACCTCGTCGCCTGAGGCGGTGACCATGCGGAATCCGCCGTCGCGCGGCTCGATCCGCTCCACCCGGTGGTGCGGACGATAGGAGACCCCGGAGAGGCTCATCCCGCTGTGCAGCGCGCGCAGCAGCTTCAGCGAGTTGCAATGGCCGTCGAGCGGGCAGTAGCTCGCCCCGACCACGTCCTTGCCGATGAAGGGCATCTCCTTCGCCACGGCGGCGCGGTCCATCATCTCGTAGTCGTAGCGGACGACGTTCGGCTGGTTGTGCAGGCGGCGGAGCTGGCCGGCGCGCCGCTCCATCTCCTCCTCCGACAGCAGGGGCAGGAAGCCGCCCGGCCGGCGGTAGCACACGTCGATCCCGGTCTGCTCCTGAAGCCGCTCGGCGAAGCCGGTCCACGTGTCGGAGGACATCTTGGTCCAACCGGCGTATTCCGGCAGGCCCAGCCCCTTGCCCTGCACCCAGACCAGGGCGAAGTTGCCGCGCGACGGGCGGACGGCGACGTCCCCCTCGTCGAGGACGGCGACCGTCTGCCCCTGCTGGGCGAGGCCCCAGGCGATGGCCGACCCGACCAGCCCGCCGCCGATCACGGCGACGTCGCAGTCGGACCTCGTTAACTCGGTCATGGTGACGCTCACTCCTGTCCGCGGCCGACCAGCAGCCGCTCAAGCCCGTAGAGCCGGTCGAGAACCAGCATCGCCGCCACCGTCATGAAGATCAGCGAGGCGGACACCGCGGCGACCAGAGGGTCGATGTTGTCCTGGATGTAAAGGAAGAGACGCACCGGCAGCGTCGTCGTCTCGGGCGAGGCGATGAAGACGGTCATCGTCACCTCATCGAAGCTGTTGATGAAGGCCAGCACCCAGCCGCTCGCCACGCCCGGCAGGATCAGCGGCAGCGTCACCCGCCGGAAGGTCGTCCAGGAGGTGGCGCCCAGCGAGGCCGCGGCGTTCTCGATGGAGCGGTCCATGCCGGTGGAGGCGGCCAGGATCAGCCGAAGCGCGAAGGGCAGGATGATGACCACATGGCTCAGCACCAGCCCGGCGAAGGTCCCGCCCAGCCCAATCTGCGTGAAGAAGCGCAGGAAGGCGATGCCCAGCACGATGTGCGGCACCATCAGCGGCGACAGGAACAGCGCGGTGATCGCCTCGCGCCCGCGGAACTGGTGGCGGGCGATGGCCAGCGCCGCCGGGACCGAGAAGGCCACCGCGATGGTGGAGCTGACCGCCCCCAGCAGCAGGCTGTCGCGGAAGGCCCGCGCGAATTCCGGGTTATCGCCGATGGCCTTGAACCAGCGCAGCGACAGCCCCTCGGTCGGCAGAGACAGATAGCCCTGCGAGGTGAAGGCGACCACGCAGACGACCAGGATCGGCGCCAGCAGGAAGGCCAGGAACAGCGTGTGGAAGACCAGGGCGACGGGGCCGTTGCGGTTCATTCGAACACCTGCTTGTAGCGACGTTCGACCAGCCGGTTGCAGCCGACGATGATCACGATGTTGGCGAGCAGCAGAAGGATCGCGATGGCGGCGCCCAGCGGCCAGTTCAGCGTGTTCAGGAACTCGTCGTAGGCCAGCGTCGCCGCCACCTTCAGCCGCCGCCCGCCGATGATCGCCGGGGTGGCGAAGGCGCTGGCGGCCAGCGCGAAGACGATGATCGAGCCCGACAGGATGCCCGGCACCACCTGCGGCAGCACCACCCGGCGCAGCACGGTGAAGGGCTTGGCCCCCAGCGACAGCGCGGCGTTCTCGACCTGCGGGTCCAGCCGCTGCAGCGACGCCCAGACCGACAGCACCATGAAGGGCACCAGCACATGGGTCAGGGCGATGATGACGCCGGTTTCGGTGTACATGAACTCGATCGGCGTCGCGATCAGCCCGACCGCCATCAGCGCCGTGTTGATGATGCCGGTGGAGCCGAACAGCAGCGCCCAGCCGAGCGTGCGCGACACCACCGAGATCAGCAGCGGCCCCAGGACAATCAGCAGGCACAGGCCGCGCCAGGGCGACCGCATGCGGCGCAGGATGTAAGCCTCCGGCGCGCCGAGCACGGCGCAGAGCAGGGTCACCACCACGGCGATGCGGAAGGTGCGCAGGAAGATTTCGTGAAAATAGTCGTCTGTGACGATGTCGATGTAGTTGCCGAGCTGCCAGACATCCTGGATGCCCGTGTAGAATCCGAAGCTGTTCAGCGACAGCAGCCCGGTCATGACCAGCGGCACCAGCAGCAGCACGGCGAACAGCGCCAGCGCCGGCAGGCTGAGCAGGTAGGGTGCCAGCGGACGCTGCTCCGGCCGCGGCGGCGGGGCATCGGTCGCCGTGTCCGCAACCGGGGTATCGATTAGTGATTTGTGAGCGTCCACGGCGGTCATGCCTCACCCGCCATCACGCGCATGTCCTCCGCCCGCCAGCCGACCATGACCGGCTCGTTCTCCGCCGGCAGGGTCTGGCCGTCGTGCTGGCGGATCACCGTCAGGTCGCCGGCCTCCGTGCGGATCTCGAACAGCCATTGGGTGCCCTGGAAGACCCGCGCCCGAACGAGGCCCGGCACGCCGGCGCCGTCCACGAAGCGGACCTTCTCCGGCCGCACGGTCAGCAGGCCGGGGCCGTCCGGCAGCTCCGCCGCGACCGGCCACGCCGTCCCGGCCACGTCGATGCGCCGCCCGGCGCCGTCGCGGCGCACCACACCCTGGAGCAGGTTGGTGCGGCCGAGGAAGTTGGCGACGAAGGCGCTGGCCGGGTTGTCGTAGGCGTCCTGCGGGGCATCGACCTGCTCCACCCGGCCCTTGTTCATGATGACCACCCGGTCGGACAGGGCCATCGCCTCCGCCTGGTCGTGGGTGACGAGGATCATGGTGGTGCCGACGCTGCGCTGGATGCGGCGCAGCTCGATCTGCATCTCCTCGCGCATCTTGGCGTCGAGGTTCGACAGCGGCTCGTCGAGCAGCAGCAGGCTCGGCTTGATGACCAAGGCGCGGGCCAGCGCCACGCGCTGCTGCTGGCCGCCGGACATGCGCCGCGGGTAGCGGTCGCCGAAGGCCCCCAGCCCGACGAGCAGGAGCGCGTCGCGCACCATCCGGTCGCGGTCGGCGCGCGGGATGCCGCGCATCTCCAGCCCGAAGGCGACGTTTTCGGCCGCCGTCATGTGGGGGAACAGGGCGTAGCTCTGGAAGACGATGCCGAGCCCGCGCTCGTTGGGCTTCTTGGCCAGCAGGTCGGCGCCGTCCAGCGTGACGCGCCCGGCGCTGGGGTCGAGGAAGCCGGCGATCATTTGGAGCGTCGTGGTCTTGCCGCAGCCCGACGGGCCGAGCAGCGAGACCAGTTCCCCCTTCTCCACCGTCAGGGACAGGTTGTCGACGGCGACCCATGGGCCGAACCGCTTGGTCAGCCGATCGAGGACAAGGTAAGGCATGGCGTCGTCTCCCACCAAGGAGCCTGGAAAATCCCGGCCCGCTTCGACGGCGGGCCGGGGAGTTGCGGTCAGCGCTCGATCTCGCGGGTCCAGCGCTTGTTCCAGGCCTCGCGGTTGGCGTTGATGGTGTCCCAATCGACCACCAGCAGCTTGCCCATCTGCTCGGGGCCGTAGGGGATGCCCACCTGCTGGTCGGCGGTCAGGGTGACGGTCTTGTTCACCGGGCCGAAGCCGGCGCCGGTCGCCATCACGGTCTGCACCTCCGGCGACAACATGTGCTGGATGAACTGCTGGGCTTCCGCCGCCTGCTTGCTGCCGGTGATCGCGCAGGCCGCCGAGGCCAGCACGACGCCGCCCTCCTTGGGGTAGACGAAGGCGGCGGGGAAGCCGGTGTCGGCCAGCGCCTTGGCGCGGCCCGAGCCCCAGACGGCGACGGTGGCCTGCCCGCTCTGGAACAGCTCGGTCATCTTGCCCGGTGACGGCTCGTAGGCGAGCACGTTCGGGTTCACCTTGTCCTTGAAAGCCTTGAAGCCGGGATCAATGTTCTTCTCGCCGCCGCCGTCGAGCCGCGCCATCATCACCAGCGCGTGCAGGCCGTAGCTGTTGTTGATCGGCGGGACGACCAGCTTCTTGCGGAACTTGGCGTCCTCGATGTCCTTCCAGGAGGCGGGGGCGGCCCAGCCGTTCTCGTCGAAGACCTTCTTGTTGTAGACGATGCCGGTGCCGACAGCGCCGACGCTGACCGCCTTGCCCGACGGGATCTTCGCCAGATCGTAGAGATCGTCGTAGACCGGCGCCTTGGCGATGTCGGCGCAGAAGCCCAGCGCCACCGCCTGATACATCGGCCCGTCGTCCAGGATCACCACGTCGATCTGCTGGTTGCCCTTCTGGGCCTGGAGCTTGGCGAGGTTGTCGGTGGAATTGCCGGCGACATACTCGACCTTCATGCCCGTCTTGCTCTCGAAGGCCGGGATGATGTCCTTGCGCATGGTCTGCTCGAAGGACCCGCCATAGGCGGCGACATACAGGGTCTTCTGCTGCGCCTGCGCGGCGCCACACCCCAGGGCGGCGGTTGCCATCAGGCCGTACACCAACGCTCGCATCTGTCCCTCTCCTGTTCCGGTTCGTTTCGCCGCGGTTGCGCGTTTTGTCGCACCCCCGGAGCGTCGCGCCCCTCTGGCATAATCGTCAAATCGAATTGTTTGTGGTGTCTATAACCGAATGTTATGCTGCAACGCATTCGACACCTTTGGGCCACTCTTGAATGCTGAATCCGCGCCAGATCGAGGCGTTCCGCGCCGTCATGCTGACCGGCGGAATCACCGCAGCGGCGGAGTTGTTGAACATCTCGCAGCCGGCGGTCAGCCGCCTGATCGCCGACCTGCAATACGCGCTGAAGCTGACGCTGTTCGAGCGGCGCGGCTCGCGCATCGCGCCGACCAGCGAGGCGATGTCGCTGTACCAGGAGGTGGAGCGGTCCTTCGTCGGGCTGGAGCGGATCGAGCAGGCGGCGCGCGACCTCCAGGAGCGGCGGGCCGGCACGCTCCGCGTGGCCGCCATGCCGGCGATGGCCATCGGCTTCCTGCCGCGCTTCGTCGCCCGCTTTCTTGAGGAGCGGCCGCGGGTGGATGTGTCGCTGTGGGGCAGCAGTTCCCCCCAGGTGCTCGATTGGGTGGCCGCCGGCCAGTGCGAGTTGGGCTTCGGCCAGTCAGCGGTGGAGCACGCGACGGTGCTGTGCGAACGGATGCCGCGGGTGCGGGCGGTCGCCGTGGTGCCGAGCAACCACCCGCTGGCCGCGCGCAAGCGGCTGGTCCCGGAGGATTTCGCGGGCGAAGCCTTCATCGCGCTCGGCGCCGCCACGCTGATGCGCTATTCCGTCGACGCAATGTTCGCCGAGCACGGCGTCGCCCGGACCATGCGGGTGGAGACACAGCTCACCATGATCGCCTGCGCCATGGTCGCCGCCGGGGCGGGAATCTCCATCGTCGATCCCTTCACGGCGCAGGAGTATGCGGGGCGCGGCGTTGCCATCCGCCCCTTCGAGCCGGCCATCACCTTCGAAATGGTGGTGCTGCATTCGGCACAGCGGTCGCTGTCCACCCTCGCGCAGGATTTCCTGGGGGGGTTCCGCGACGCCGTAGCCACCTTCCGCCTGCCCGAACAGACCTGAACCGGATTCAGCCCCCGGATTCAGCCCCCGGATTCAGCCGCGTGTGTGGAAGTGGCTGAGGAAGGCGCGGGTGGCCTCCTGCTGTGGCCGGTCGATGACGTCGCGGGCCGGCCCCTCCTCCACGATCACGCCGTCGCGCATGAAGATCACGCGGTCGGCGACCTCGCGGGCGAAGGCGATCTCGTGGGTCACGATGATCATGGTCATGCCCTCGGCAGCGAGGTCGCGCATCACCCCCAGCACCTCCGACACCAGCTCGGGGTCAAGGGCGGAGGTCGCCTCGTCGAACAGCATCACCTCCGGCTCCATGGCGAGCGCGCGGGCGATGGCGACGCGCTGCTTCTGCCCGCCGGACAGCCGGTCCGGGTAGGCGTCGGCCTTGTCGGCCAGCCCGACCTTGGCGAGCAGCCGGCGCCCGATCGCCTCGGCCTGCGCCTTCGGCATGTTCTTGGCGGAGACCGGCCCCTCCATCACGTTGCCGAGCACGGTCATGTGCGGGAACAGGTTGAAGTGCTGGAACACCATGCCGGTGTTGGAGCGGAACTTCGCCTGTGCCTTGGGCCGGGGCAGCGCCCTGCCCTTTTCGAAGTCGAAGGCGTCGTCGCCGATGCGGATGCGGCCGCCGTTCGGCACCACCAGCAGGTTGAGGCAGCGCAGCAGCGTGGACTTGCCTGACCCCGAGGGGCCGATCAGCGCGACAACGGCGCCGGGGTCGATCTTCAGGTTGATGTCACGCAGGACGACCAGTTCGCCGAACTGCTTCCTCAGCCCGGCGACTTCGATCTTGGGGGTGTTCATGGAAAGGGGCCTCTCGCGTTGGATCGCCGGGGAAGCATCAGTGACCAGAACCTTCAATGACCCGTCTGGAGCTGCTTCTCGCCCCGCTTCACGATGGCCGTCAGGGGGACCAACACGACGAAGTAGATCAGCGCGACGATAGTGTAGACCTCCAGCGGGCGGAAGGTGTCCGTCGCGGCGACCTGCCCCTGGTAGAGAAGGTCGGGCACCGCCACCACCGAGACCAGCGAGGTGTTCTTGAATTGGATGATCGACTGGTTCATCAGTGGCGGGATCATGCGCTTGACTGCCTGGGGCAGCACGATGCGCCGCATCACCTTGGCCGGCGTCATGCCGAGCGCCAGCCCGGCCTCCGACTGTCCGGCCTCGATGGAGACCACGCCGCCCCGGATCACCTCCGCGTAGAAGGACCCGCCGTAGAGCGACAGGGTGAGGACGGAGGCCGTCACCGCGTCGATCTGGATGCCGGTCAGCATCGGCAGCGCGTAGTAGAACCACAGCAGTTGCACCAGCAGGGGCGTGCAGCGGAACAGCTCGATGTAGGCCCAGGAGATCCAGCGCAGCACGGCGAAGCGCGAGAGCTGGGCCAGCCCGCCGACCAGCCCGAGCAGCAGGCCCAGCACGACGACGGCGGCCGTCAGGCCGATGGTGACCAGCGTGCCGTTGAGGAACAGCCAGCGGTATCCCCAGAGCATCTCGAAGTTGAAGGTGTACATGGCGGGCCTGCTTGCAAAACTTCGGAACGACGGCCGAACCCCGGAGGGGCCGGCCGCCGTGCGTCATCGGAACCCGGGTCCGTCGGCGGGTCCTTTAAAAAGTGATGCCTTCCGGGATGTCGCTCATGGCGATGTCCACCTTGGCGAGGCTGTTCACCACCGCCTCGCGGATCAGGCCCAGGCCCTGGGCGTAGACGATCCAGGTGTTCACGAAGTCGCGCAGGGTCTTGTCCGGCTCGCGCCGCACCGCCGCGTTGGAGGTGGAGCCGAAGACCGGGCGCGGCACGATCACCTTGCCCAGCGACGGGTCGCGCTTCACCGCGCGCACGCCGCCCATCCAGAAGATCGACTGGGCGTCGGCCCGGCCGCTGCGCACGGCCAGCGTCGCCTCGTCCAGCGACTTGAAGCGGATGAGCTGGGCGTTCGGGCAGAGGCGGCTGGCCACCTGGTCGTGGGCGGAGCCGACGTCCACCGCGATCTTCACCTCCGGCTTGTTCATGTCGGCCCAGCTTTTCGGCTCGAAGCCCGGCTTGGCGATGACGACCAGGGCGCTGTTGTAGACCGGAACCGTGAAGTCGACGGCCAGGGCGCGCTTGGGCGTCGGGTTCATGCCGAACATGACGTCGATCTTGTTGGCCTGGAGGTCGAGGATGGCGTTGCCCCAGGTGGTCTCGACCACCTCGATGCCGACGTCCATGTCGGCGGCGAGCGCCGATCCGATGTCCCAGAACTGGCCCGACCACTGGCCGGTCGTCTGGTCCTTCATGATCCAGGGGGCGCCGGTCGCCACACCGCCGATGCGCAGCTTCTTGGCCTTCAAGACCCGGTCGAAGGAGCTGCCGCCCTCCTGCGCCGCGGCCGGGGCGATGCTCGCCGCCATGGTGGCCCCGAACGCCCCGACCGCCGCGCCGGCGCCGAGAAACCCAGCCAGTTCCCTGCGATTCACCATGTCCGTCTCCCTTGTGGTCCGTCGGGCTGTCCGACCGGATGTGTCGTGACGTGTGTGTCTTGACGTGCGTTCAGGCCATTCCGTGTTCGTTGACCGGCCGCCGCCGCGGCTTCGCGTTGTTGGAGCGCTTCCCAGGAGAAGGAGCGCCCGAAGTGTTCCTTTCGGCCGTCAGGCGAGCGCGATGTCGCGCGCGTGCCGGGCGACGGCCTGGAGCTTCTCGGTGGTCTCGGCGGTCGGCGCGGTCAGCGGCAGTCGCACCCCGCCGACCGGCATGCCGGCCATCGCCATGAAGGCCTTCAGCGGGCCGGGGTTGGTTTCCAGGAAGATGGAATTCACCACCGGGTCGATCTGGGTCTGCTCGGCCAGCGCCTCGTTCAGCTTGCCGGCGCGCGCCAGCGCGAAGATGCGCAGCCAGATCTTCGGGTAGATGGTCGCCGAGGCCAGCACGCCGCCCCGCGCGCCCAGCGCGACGTGGGTGGCAAACAGCGGCTCCTCGCCGCTCAGCACGGAGATCTTCTCGCCGGCGCACTTCATCGTCTTGATGAATTCCGGCATGTCGTAGGAGGAGAACTTCATGCCGATGATGGAGCCGTCCTCCGCCATCGCCTGCACGCCCTCGGCGGTGACCGCCACGGTGGTGCGGCGCGGGATCTGGTAGAGCATGACCGGCAGGTCCACCGCGTCGCGGTAGGCGCGGAAATAGGCGCGCATGCCTTCCTGGGTGCCGGCGGCGTAATAGGGGGTGACGGTCATCACCGCGGCGGCCCCGGCGGCGGCGAAGTCCCGCCCGGCCTCGACCGCGTCCTGGAAACCGGTGGACAGCACGCCGGGAATCACCGGGTTGCCGCCGGCCTCCTCCACGCAGGCGGCGACGACACGCTTGCGCTCGTCCCGCGACAGGGCGGGGTATTCGCCGGTGCCGCCAATCGGCACGACGCCGGACGCCCCGGCGTCGAGCTGGTGGCGCACCAGCCGCTTCAGGCCGACGATGTCGACGGAGCCGTCGACCGTCAGCGGCGTGACGATGGCGCTGAACAGGCCGCTGATCTCCGATTGGGTGAGTGCCATGGGGGCCTCGGATTTCCTAAGCGTGGCGTTTGAAGCGAGGCTTGGCCGTGTGCCGGGGCCGCAAGGCGGCCTTGCCCCCGCGATGCGGGAAGCCGGTTCGGGACGATCGAAAAAAACCGCGATGAAACGAGTTCGATGAAATCGACAAAGACCGGCGCGCCGCCGGAAATCCGTGTCTGAACCCACACCCTGAACAATGCTTGGGTGGGGACCGGAGGGAACGGGGGCGATGGAGTGTCCCTTGTGAGACCTCGATCCGGCCCCGTCCGCTTCCGACCAAGGAGATGTGACCTTATTTTTCCTTTTGCTGCAACAACAAATCGTTTCATGGATGAAAAGTGATGATCCGATAAAATCAGGCACGCCAACACACGTCAACGTGGCCGTTCCACCGTCCCCGTGATGTCGGCCACGGTCGGTGCCCCAAGAAAACCCATGGTGGTCAGAAGCTCGCGCCGGACCAGCTCCAGCACCGCCTGCGCACCCGCCGCCCCGCCGGTGGCCAGCCCGTAGAGAACGGAACGGCCGAGAAGCACGCCCTGCGCGCCGAGCCCCAGATAGCCGGCGACATGGCTGCCGCGCCGCACCCCGCTGTCGGCCAAAACCGTCACCCGGTCGCCGACCCGCTCGGCGATGTCCGCCAGACAGCGCACCGGGTGGATGGCGTGATCCAGGTTGCGGGCGCCGTGGTTGGACACGACGATCCCGTCCACACCCAGTTCGGCGGCCTTCTCCGCGTCGTCGGCGCGCAGCACGCCCTTCAAAATCAGCTTGCCCTTCCAGGCGTCCCGCAAGCTCCGTACGTCGTCCCACCCCACGTCCTGGGCGAGGCTGATCTCGTCGCCGACGGCGACCCGACCCAGCGCTGTGCGGAACTCGTCGGGATAGTGGGCGTAGGTCGGCACGCCGCCGTTGCGCAGATACTTGGCGAAGACCCCGGCGAACCAGCGCGGGTGGGCGAGGCAATCCAGCCCGGCGCGCAGGGAGGGCTTGATCGGAATGCCGAAGCCGTTGCGGATGTTGTATTCGCGGTTGGGCGTCACCGCGGTGTCCACGGTCAGGACCAACGCCTCCGCCCCCGCCCTTTCGGCGCGCCGCACCAACTCGCGGGTGCGCTCGCGGCTGCGCCAGACATAGAGCTGGAACCACAACCGAGCCCCGGATTCCCCGGCGATCCGCTCGACGGAGGTGATGGACTGGGTGGAAACGCAGAAGGGAATGCCGACCGCGGCGGCGGCCTTGGCCAGTTCCACCTCGCCGTCGTACCAGACCAGCCCGGCCACGGCGGTGGGCGCCACCACCAGCGGCATGGGCTGGCTCACCCCGAACAGGCGGGTGGTGGCGTCGCGTTTCGACACGTCCACCAGCATGCGCGGCTTGAAGACGAGACCATCAAGGGCCGTTTTGCTCGTCGCGATGCCGGTTTCGTCCTCGGTGCCGCGGTCAATGTACTCGAACAGACCGCGCGGGAGGCGGGACCGTGCCCGCTGCCGGGCCTCGGCGATGTTGAGCGACGCGGTCACCGCCATTTCCCCGGTTTCCAGGGGAAGAGGCGTGCATCGCACGATTCGCAGGATATGCCCATTGGGTGCTGCTCCGACAAAAATTATCTTTTCGGGAACAATTTTTCGTATGCTAGACATGGTGAAACAGTATCGTCAACGTCCGATCATCCCGGCCGATTGTCCGCCTCACCGATTTCCGCCCCGGCACCCGAACCCGCTTCTCGGCCCGAAGCCACAAGGACCTGCCCGATGCGTGACCCACAGGCACTGCTGACGTCGCTGCGTACGCTCCTGGGGGAGCGCCATGTGGTCACGCAGGCGACGGACCTCGAACCGCTGACCCGCGACTGGCGGGGCCGCTACCAGGGCACGGCGCTGTGCGCCGTCTATCCGGCGGACACGGAGCAGGTGGCGGCGACCGTGCTGCTGGTGCGCGAGCATGGCGGGAAGATCGTGCCGCAGGGCGGCAACACCGGAATGTGCGGCGGTGCCACGCCCTTCTCGGAGGAGACGGTGGTGCTGCGGCTCGACCGGTTGAACCGGGTCCGGCAGGTCAGCGCTCTGGACAACACCATGACGGTGGAAGCCGGCTGCATCCTGGCCGACCTGCAGGCCCGCGCGCAGGAGGCCGGTCGCCTCCTTCCGCTCAGCCTGGGGGCGGAAGGGAGCTGCCAGATCGGCGGCAACATCGCGACCAACGCCGACGGCACGGCGGTGCTGCGCTACGGCCCGATGCGCGACATGGTGCTGGGGCTGGAGGTGGTGCTTCCCGACGGCTCGGTGATGAACGACCTCAAACGGCTGCGCAAGGACAACAGTGGCTACGCCGTGCGCCACCTGTTCATCGGGGCGGAAGGCACGCTGGGGATCATCACGGCGGCGGTGTTGAAGCTGTTCCCGCAGCCGCAGGCGAACGCCACCGCTATGGCCGGCGCCGGACATCTCGACAAGGCGCTGGAGTTGCTGGCCGCCGTCCGCACCCGCCTCGGCGACCGGGTCAGCGCCTATGAGGTCATGTCGCACTCCCAGATGCAGCTCGTGCTCGACCACATTCCCGGCTGCACCCTGCCCTTCGCGGAGCCGCACCCCTGGTACGTGCTGATCGAGGCGGAGGACAGCTTCGCCGCCATGGATCTGTCCTCAATTCTTGAGGATTGCCTTGCCGACGCGCTGGAGCGCGGCCTCGTCGCCGACGCCGTGATCCCCAAGAGCGAAGCGCAGCGCGAGGCGCTGTGGCGCCTGCGCCATTCGGTGTCGGAGGCAAACAAGGTCGCCGGAATCAGCGTCTCCTACGACACCGTGGTGCCGCTCGACCGGCTCGGCGACTTCGCGGCGGAGACGGAGCGCGGCGTGCGCGCCGCCTTCCTGCAGGCGCGCCTGCTGTTCGTCGGTCATGTCGGCGACGGCAACCTCCACGCGGTGATCCATTTCGACCACGACGCCTTCCCCTCCCGCGCCGAGTTCGAGACGGCGGCGGGGCAAATCAACGAGATCGTCGACACGGCGACGCTTGCCTGCGATGGTTCAATCAGCGCGGAGCACGGGATCGGCCTCAGCAACCGCAAACGGCTCGCCCGCTCCATCGACCCGACGCGCTATCGGCTGATGACGCAGATCAAAGCGTTGCTGGACCCTGACCATATGATGAATCCTGGAAAGGTTCTGGTGTTCGAGGACCCTCAATGAAGCGGCCCGCCCTGACGACCAAGCATGTACGACGAATCGCGACACGACCGGCGGCGGACGACGCAATGGATGTGATTGACCGGCCCGACGCGGCCTCCTCCCCTTCCCAGAGCGGGGCGGACGGAGAGCTGGACCTCGGCGTCCGGCTGAAGAATCTGCGCAAGCGGCTGGGGCTGACGCTCCAGCAGGCGGCCGACCGCACCGGGGTCGGGGTGTCCACCCTGTCCAAGATCGAGCGGAACGAGCTTTCCCCGACCGTCACCACCCTCCAGAAGATCGCCGGCGGGTTCGACATGGACGCGGCGGCGATCATCGGTGGGCAGACCCCGGCGCTGCGCGTGGCCGGCCGCCGCTCGGTGACGCGGTCGGGGGAGGGCCGCCCCTTCCCGACCGGCACCTGCAACAACGCCTGGCTCTGCCCGGACCTGACGAACAAGGTCATGAGCCCGATCATGACCACCGTCGTCGCCCGCTCGCTCGACGCCTATCCCGAATGGGCCAAGTACGACGCGGAGCTGTTCCTCCACGTCCTCTCCGGCACGCTGGTGGTTCACAGCCATATCTACGAGCCGCTGCGGCTGGAAGCCGGCGATTCCATGTATTACGATGCCAGCACCCCCCATCTCTGGGTGTCGGAGGGGGACGAGGACGCCCGCGTTCTCTGGGTCTACGCCAAGTACCAGTGAGCTCCGGCCCGAGGAGAGGCCTGCACGACCGATCCCGCGCGGAACGACCGAACGTCGAAAGGGGAGCGAGCTCGCTCCCCTTCCACCGTCACTTCACCAGGGGACAGCCGCTGTCCTTCGGGTTGATGTAGGCCTGTTCGCCGGGAATGGTCTTGAGGATCTTGAAGTAGTCCCAGGCCGCCTTCGACTCGCCCGGCGTCTTGATCTGCGCCAGATACATGTCATTGAAGATCCGGCCGTTGTCGGCGATCTTCGCGTCCTTCATCATCATGTCGGTGATGGGCATGCTGCGCATCTTGGCGGCGACCTTGTCCGCGTCGTCGGTGCCGGCCTCCTGCACGGCTTTCAGGTAATGCTTGACCGCCGAATAGACGCCTGCCTGGTTCATCGACGGCTTGCGCCCGGTCCGCTCCTCGAACTTCTTCGACCAGGCGCGGGTCTCGTCGTTCATGTCCCAGTAGAAGGAGTTCGCCAGCATCAGCCCCTGCGCGGTGTCGAGGCCCAGCGCGTGGATGTCGTTGACGTTCAGCAGCAGGCCGGCCAGCGTCTGGCCGCCCTGGGGAATGCCGAACTCGGCGGCCTGCTTGACCGCGTTGATGGTGTCGCCGCCGGCGTTGGCGAAGGCGACCACCTCCGCGCCCGAGGCCTGGGCCTGCAGCAGGAAGGACGAGAAGTCCGAACTCGCCAGGGGATGGCGGACGCTGCCCTTGATGGTGCCGCCGAGTTGCTTGACGGTGTTGACCGCCTCCGTTTCCAGCGAATGGCCGAAGGCGTAGTCGGCGGTGATGAAGAACCAGCTTTTTTTGCCCTGCTCGACCAGCGCACGGGCGGTCGAGGAAGCCACCGCGTGGTTGTCCCACGTCCACAGGAAGCCGTAGGGGCTGCAGTCCTTGCCCGTCAGATCGGTGGAGCCGGGGCCGGACATCAGGAAGATGCGCTTCTTGTCCTTGGTGATGCCCTGCACGGCCAGCGCCGCGGCCGAGTTCGGCACGTCGGCGACGACGTCGACCTTCTCCACGTCGATCCATTGGCGGGCGAGGTTGGCGGCGATGTCCGCCTTGTTCTGGTGGTCACCGACGATGATCTCGATCTTGGTGCCGTTGATGGCGTTGCCGAACTCCTCGGCGGCCAGCCGTGCGGCCACCGCCGAGCCCTCGCCGTTGATGTCGGCGTAGATGCCGGACCGGTCGGACAGCATGCCGATCTTGATGACGTTGTCCGACATCTGGGCCTGGGCCGTGCCGGACGCCAGGGCGGCGAAGGCGACTCCGGCGAGAAGGCCGGCAAGACAGGTGCTGCGCATGGTTCACTCCCTAAGGTGTTGTTTTCTTGGTGGTTGGAGACTCAATGGGTCGTGTAGCCGCCGTCCACGGGGATCGCCGTGCCGGTGATCGACGCGGCGGCGTCGGAGCACAGGAAGGCGATGGCGGCGGCGACCTCCTCCGGCGGGATCAGCCGGCCGGTCGGCATGCGGTCGAGGAACACGGCCTGCAGAACCCGCTCCTCCGGCAGGCCGGTGACCTGCGCCTGCTGGGCGATCTGCTTCTCGATGATCGGGGTCAGCACCGTGCCGGGGCACACCGCGTTGCAGGTGATGCCGTGCTCCGCCACCTCGATCGCGACCGACTTCGTCAGGCCGATGATGCCGTGCTTGGTCGCGACATAGGCGGGCTTATGCGGGGCGCCAACCATGCCGAGCACCGACGCCGTGTTGACGATGCGCCCCCAGCGGCGTTCCCGCATCGCGGGAAGGGCCGCTTTGATGGTGTGGAAGGCGGCGCTGAGGTTGACCGCGAGCAGCAGGTCCCATTTGTCGTCGGGGAACTCGTGCACCGCCGCCACATGCTGAACCCCGGCGTTGTTCACCAGGATGTCGATGGGGCCGAGCGCCGCCGCGGCCTCCGCCATCATGGCGCGGGCCTCGTCCGGCCGGCTGAGATCGGCCCCAGAATAGACGATCGTCGTGCCGCTCTGCGCCGCGATGTCCGCGCACAGCCGGTCGATTTCCGCGCGGTCGCCGAAGCCGTTGAGCATCACATGGCAGCCCTGGCGGGCCAGTTCGCGGGCGGTCGCCAGTCCGATGCCGGTGGTGGAGCCGGTGACGACAGCGTTTCTGTTTCGCATCTCTGTCCTTCTTTCGGGCATCATGGAGTATGAGGCGTCCTGCAGGTCAGAAGGCCACCTGATCGGCGCCCTTCAGGGCGAGCATCGCGCGCGCCTCGGCGGGGGTGGCGACCTCGAGCGACAGCTCCTCGAGAATCCGGCGGATCTTCGCCACCTGCTCCGCGCTGTTCCGGGCCAGCCGGCCCTTGCTGAGATACAGGCTGTCCTCCAGCCCGACCCGGACGTTGCCGCCCATGACCGCGGCCATGGTCGTGAAGGGGATCTGGTGACGCCCGGCGGCGAGCACCGACCATTCGTAATCCGTCCCGAACAGCCGGTCGGCGGTCTCGCGCATGAAGACGAGGTTGCGCTGCTCCGCGCCGATGCCACCGAGGATGCCGAAGATCGTCTGGACGAAGAAGGGCGGCTTCACCAGCCCCCGATCGACGAAATGCGCGAGGTTGTAGAGATGCCCGACGTCGTAGCACTCGAATTCGAAACGCGTCCCGCAGCCCTCGCCCAGATGCTCCAGGATGTAAGCAATGTCGCGGAAGGTGTTGCGGAAGATGAAGTCGTCGGTGCTGCGCAGATAGGGCTCCTCCCAGTCGTGCTTCCAGCCCTGGTAACGGTCGGCCAGCGGAAAGATGCCGAAGTTCATCGAGCCCATGTTGAGCGAGCACATCTCCGGCTGGGCCTGGAGCGGGGCGGCAAGGCGCTCCTGCACCGTCATGTTGAGCGAACCGCCGGTGGTGATGTTGAGCACCGCGTCGGTGGACTGCTTGAGGCGCGGCAGGAACTGCATGAACACCGCCGGGTCCGGCGTCGGCTGCCCGGTCCGGGGATCGCGGGCGTGCAGGTGGAGGATCGCGGCACCGGCCTCGGCGGCGCCGACGCCCTGCTCGACGATCTCATCGGGCGTCACCGGCAGCGCGTCCGACATGGTCGGGGTGTGGATCGACCCCGTCAGCGCGCAGCTGATGATGACCTTCTTCTGTGGTGCCTTCTGTGGTGCGGCCATGGGACAGTCTCTGTATGGGTTCGGTTCGAAGGGAAGGACGGCCTGACCGGCGCGCGGTCACCCGCGCTCGACGCCGTCCAGCCGCTGGAGGTGGGCCGCCAGACGGGCGTGGGTCTCGGTCCGCTGCTCCTCCGTCCAGGTCCGGAAGCCGGCGCCGGACTTCATGCCCAGCCGCCCGGACGCAACAATGTCGCGCAGCAGGGGCAACGGTTCCGGTGTCCGGTCGAGGTCGGGCAGGACATGCTCGTGCACCGCCAGGGTCAGGTCGGTGCCGACGAGGTCGGCGTTCTCCAGCGGCCCCAGGACGGCGAGGCGGCGACCGAAGCTGGCCTTGACCACGGCGTCCACCGTCTCGGCGTCGCACACGCCATTCTGGACGAGCGCGATGGCCTCGCGCCAGAGCGCGTGCTGCAGGCGGTTGCCGATGAAGCCGGGAACGTCCTTGCGGACATGCACCGGCGTCTTGCCGATGGCGGCCAGCAGCCCGATCATCGCGGCGACCGCCGCATCGGCGGTGTCGGCGGTCTGGATGACCTCGACGAGCGGAATCTGGTACGGCGGGTTCCACCAGTGGGTGCCCAGGGCGCGGGTCTTGTCGCGGAGCGGTTCCATGATCCGGGTGATCGGGATCACCGACGTGTTGCTCGCCAACAGCGCATGGCGTGGGGCGGCGGCCTCGACCGCCAGGAAGATCCGCTGCTTGAGGGCCAGATCCTCCGGAACCGCTTCGATGACGACGTCCGCTTGGCCGACCGCGTTCTCCAGGGAGGCGCAGGGCCGAACCCGGTCCGCGGCGGCGGTGTCCATTCCCAGAGTCTCAAGGTTGCCGCGGACCCGTTCGACGATCCCGGCCCGGCGGCCCGGATCGGGCTCGTGGATGTCGACCGGATGCCCGGCGACGGTGAAGGCCTGGGCGATCCCATGCCCCATCAGACCGGCGCCGATGATTCCAATACGCTGCTGCGTCATGCTTCTGTCGCGTCCCCCCTGCCTTGAGCGCCGCCGCGATGGCCGCCCGGCCAATTGTTCGCGGTGCACATATTTTCTTGCCGCAATCAAAGCAAGGGGCGTGCCAGCGATGGGGATTGTTGGTATGGAGGGCCTTCGGCCGAGCCAGCGGGCGAATTGCCTGTGGATTCGAGCCCTTCGCCGCCAGCGGCCTGCGAATAGGGCTTTCGTTGTGTGCTGAATTTTGACAAACAGTGTTCAGAATATTGACAGAAACGACGCGACGGGAGGCGGGTCATGGCGGCGGGACGGGACGAGCACTTCGCGGCGGCGCGCGCGCTGATGGTGATGATCGACGAGATGATCGACGGCGCCATCCTTGTCGACAAGGACGCGCGGATCGTCTGGTCCAATGATAAGCACGTCTGGTTCGATGACAAGCGCAAGGCGCTGTTGGGCATCCGCTCCCTCACCGAGGTGGTGGGGCAGCCCATCGAACGGGTCATCCCGCACAGCCAGATGCGCGACGTGGTGGAGACCGGCCGCTCCTTCCCGCTCGACATCATGCGCTATGGCGAGCACACGCTGCTGGTGAGCCGCCTGCCCCTGCGCGACGAGCAGGGGGAGATCATCGGCGCCCTCGCCTTCGCCCTGAAGAACAGCCTGACCTACCTCCGCCCCATCGCGGAGCGCTTCAACAAGCTGCAATCGCGGCTCGCGCGGATGGAACAGGAACTCGCCGCCAGCCGGGCGCCGAAATACTCGGTCGAGAACCTCGTCGGCTTCAGCCCGGCGATGCTCCAGGTCAAGCGGCTGGTGCGCAAGGCCGGCCAGATCAACTCGGCGGTGCTGGTGCTGGGCGAGACGGGGACCGGAAAGGAGCTAGTGGCGCAGGCGATACACGCGGCCTCGGATCGGGTCGACCGCCCCTTCGTCGGCATCAACGTCGCGGCGATTCCCGAAAACCTGCTGGAGGCGGAGTTCTTCGGCGTGGCGCCGGGCGCCTACACCGGGGCCGGCCGCCAGCCGCGACCCGGAAAATTCCAACTCGCGCACGGCGGCACGCTGTTCCTCGACGAAATCGGCGACATGCCGCTGCCGCTTCAGGCCAAGCTGCTGCGCGTGCTTCAGGAGCGCGAGGTCGAGCCGCTCGGCTCCAATCAGGTCATCAAGGTTGATGTCCGCATCATCGCCGCGACCAGCCGGCCGCTGCCGGAAATGATGCGGAACGGCACCTTCCGCTCAGACCTCTATTACCGGCTGAACGTCTTCCCGATCCAACTGCCGGCGCTGCGCGACCACAAGGAGGACCTGGAAATCCTCGCCTCGCTGTTTTCGGAACGGATGGCGGTGAGCCTCGACCAGCCGATGCGCGACCTTACCCCCGCGGCGCTCGACGCGCTGCGCGGGCACGACTGGCCAGGCAACGTCCGTGAACTGGCCAACGTCATCGAGCAGGTCTATGTGCGCACCGAAGGCGAGCGCATCCTGGCCGACGACTTCGCCGACATCCTTCCTGGAGCCGCCCCCCGGCCCACCGCATCGCCGGCGCGCAGGCGCCCCCTCGCCGACAGCATGGACGAGCTGGAACGCTCGCTCATCCTCGCCGCGCTCGAAGACGCGCAGGGCAACAAGCTCGAAGCCGCGCGGAGCCTCGGCCTGTCGCGCACCAACCTCTACGCGAAGCTGCGCAAGCACGGCATCACCGCCGACTCCGAGGCGTAGCCGGATCGCGGCGCTACAGCAGCAGGGCTTTCTCCCGCTGCACATGGCCCGACAGCCGGGCCGTCTCCCGCTGGTCCAGCGCGTTCCGCAGCTTGGGGAAATCGACCTCCTCCTCCTGCTGGACATGCTCCGCGACCAGCTGCCTCAGCGCGATGACGCGCCGCCGCCACGCGGGGTCGTCCTTCGGCATCTGCTCGAGGGCGTACAGCTGCATCTTCATGTCGGCGTGCTCGCCGTAGAGGTGCCGGGCGTCCGCCTCCTGATGCGCGTGGTCGTGCAGCAGGGGGTAGACGACGTCCTCCTCGGCCATGGCGTGCGCGGCGAGACGGCGCTTCAGGCGGAGCAGAAGCTGCGTCCGCTGGAAGGTCTCGCCGGTGTGCGTCCGCTCCATCGCGTCGAGCAGCGCCAGGATGTGGCGGTGGTCGTCCATCAGGGCGTCGAACGGGTCGCGTGCCATCGTCGTCCCGGCGGCCTGGGCGACCACCGGCGGCAGCAGGCGGCTGCCGAGGATCGCCACGGCGGCACCACTGGCGAAGGCGATCAGGCCGCTTGTGGACCAGAGGTCCTGTCCTCTCCTGCTCATGATGTCCGTGCCTCCCGGGTCCATGGGTGTGTCCGACGACCAACAGGGACCGGGCCGGGTCATTCCGCCGGAAATGTCTTCGCAGGCAAGTCGGCCGGAGGGCGGTGTGGAACCAGCCGTTCGGTCAGGCGCTGGAAGGCGACGAACAGGACCGGCACGAAGATGATGCCGACCAGCGTCGCCGCGGTCATGCCGCTGAAGACCGTCGTGCCGATGGACCGCCGGCTGGCCGCTCCGGCGCCGGTGGCGACCAGCAGCGGCACCGCCCCCAGGATGAAGGCCAGCGCCGTCATCAGCACAGCGCGGAAGCGCTGGCGGGCGCCCATCACCGCGGAATCGATGATGGGGTGGCCGGCGGCGCGCTGCTCCCGCGCGAACTCGACGATCAGGATGGCGTTCTTGGCGGCGAGGCCGACCAGCAGGACGAGCCCGATCTGCGCATAGACGTCGTTGGCGATGCCGGCGACGCTCAGCCCGATGCCTGCCCCCAGCACCGCGATGGCCACGGACAGCAGCACGGCCAGCGGGATCAGCCAGTTCTCGTACTGCGCCACCAGGAACAGATAGCCGAACAGCACCGCCAGCCCGAAGATGATGATCGTCTGGTTGCCGATGCGGCTTTCCTGATAGGACAGGCCGGTCCATTCCGTGGCGTAGCCCGCCGGCAGGGTGCGGTCCGCCACCTCCTGCATCGCCGCCAGCGCTTGGCCGGAGCTGCCGCCGGGGGCCGGGTTGCCGTTGACCGAGGCGGACAGGAACTGGTCGTAGCGGACGAGGCTGTCGGGGGCCAGCATGTTGCGGATGCTCACGATGCTGCGCAGCGGCACCATGTCCCCCGACGAACTCCGCACATAGAGCTGGTCGATGGCCGCCACCTCGTCCCGGTACTCCGCGGCGTCCTGCACCTGGACCTGGAAGACCCGGCCGTAGAGGTTGAAGTCGTTGACGTAGCGCGACCCGAGATGGGACTGCAGCGTGGTGAAGACGTCGCCCGGCGAGACGCCGAGCAGCGCCGCCTTGGTGCGGTCGAGGTCGACGAACAGGTGCGGCACGTCGGGGCTGAAGGTGCTGAAGACGGCCGACAGCCGAGTGTCCTGGTTGGCGGCGACCAGCAGGCCGCGCAGCACCGCGCCGAGCTGCTGCGCGGATTGCCCGCCCAGCGCCTGCACCTGGAGCTGGAACCCGCCGGTGCTGCCGAGGCCGGGGATGGAGGGCGGGTTGAAGGCGGCGATGGTTGCCTGCGGCACCGCGGCGAGCTGCGGCCTCAGCCGGCCCAGCAGCGCGTCCACCGTCTCGGCGGCCCCCCGCTCCCCCCAGGGCTTCAGCACGACGATCTGCAGGCCGACGTTGGAGGCGGCCCCGCTGAGGATGCTGTAGCCGGCGATGGAGATCACATGGGCGACCCCCGGCGTCGCGCGCAGCCGCTCAGTGACATCGCTCATCACCGCCTCCGTCCGGCTGAGCGACGCGGCGTTCGGCAATTGGACATTGACGAAGAAGTATCCTTGGTCCTCCGACGGCAGGAAGGCGGTGGGCAGGCCGCGCAGCAGAAGGAAGGCACCGGCGGTCAGCAGGGCAAAGACGGCGATCCCGATCACCAGCTTGCGCGACAGCCAGCCGACGAGGCCGCCGTAGCGGTCGCGCACCCCGTCCAGCCCGCGGTTGAAGGCGGCCAGCGGGCGCCAGGGCGGGGTCGGCGGACGCAGCAGCAGGCCGCACAGCGCCGGGGTCAGCGTCAGCGACACCATGCCGGAAATCAGGAAGGCGGTGGTGATGGTGACCGCGAACTGCCGGTAGAGCTGGCCGGTGATGCCGGGCAGGAAGGCCACCGGCACGAACACCGCGGCCAGCACCAGGGTGGAGGCGACGATGGCGCCGGTCACCTGCTCCATGGCGATGCGGCTGGCCGAGGGGGCGGGCTGGTCGGGATGCTCCTCCATGACGCGGCGGACGTTCTCGACCACCACGATG
This sequence comes from Azospirillum sp. UFLA03-27, assembly GCF_059803775.1. Classification (NCBI taxonomy): domain Bacteria; kingdom Pseudomonadati; phylum Pseudomonadota; class Alphaproteobacteria; order Rhodospirillales; family Azospirillaceae; genus Azospirillum; species Azospirillum sp. UFLA03-27. The sequence goes on from NZ_JAUQTX010000004.1 coordinate 28,582, forward strand.
GCGTCGTCCACGACCAGCCCGATCGCCAGCACCAGTGCGAACAACGTGATGGTGTTGGCGCTGTAGCCCAGCACCAGCAGAACGGCGAAGACGCCGATGATCGACACCGGAATCGCCAGGGTGGGGATCAGCGTCGCCCGCCAGTCCTGGAGGAAGACGTAGATGACCACCACGACCAGCAGGAAGGTGATGCCCAGCGTCAGCACGATCTCCTCGATCGTCGCGCTGACGAAGCTGGTGGTATCGAACACGACGGCGTAGTCCAGCCCTTCCGGGAAGCGGCCGGACAGCCGGTCCAGCTCCGCCCGCACCGCCTTGGCGACGTCCAGCGCGTTGGCGTCCGGCGACTGGTAGACGACCAGCGTCGCCGCCGGGTCGCCGTCCAGCTTGGCCGTCGAACCATAGCTCTGCGCCCCCAGCTCCACCCGCCCGATGTCGCCCAGCCGCACCACGCCGCCGTTCGGGTTGGTGCGCACGATGATGCCGGCGAACTGCTTGGGGTCGTCCAGCCGGCCGCGGGCGAGGATGGTCAGCTGCTGCTGCTGGCCGTCGGGGACGGGAGGGGCGCCGATCTGCCCCGCCGAGGCCTGGAGATTCTGGTTCTGGATCGCTGCGACCACGTCCGCCGCGGTGATGCCCAGCGCCGTCATGCGGTTCGGGTCCATCCAGACGCGCATGGCATAGGTCAGCGCGCCCATCACCTGCGCGTCGCCGACGCCGGGCACCCGCGCGATGGCGTCGCGCAGGTTGATGCTGGCGTAGTTGGAGATGAAGATCGGGTCGAACTGGCCGCCGGGCGAGAAGACGTTGACGGCCATCAGCATGTTGGACGACTGCTTGCGCACCGTGACGCCCTGCCGCGACACCTCCGTTGGCAGGGTCGGCGTAGCGAGCGACAGGCGGTTCTGCACGTTGATCTGGGCCAGATCCGGGTCGGTGCCCTGCGCGAAGGTGACCGACAGCGTGTAGGCGCCGGTGTCGGTGCTGGTCGAGGACATGTAGAGCATGCCCTCCACCCCGTTCACCTGCGCCTCGATCGGGGCGGCGACGCTGTCGGCGACGACTTGGGCGTTGGCGCCGGGATAGGTGGCGGAGACCTGCACCGAGGGCGGCGTGATCGGCGGGAACTGCGCCACCGGGATGGCCAGGATGGCCAGCGCCCCCGCGATGGTCACGACCAGCGCGATGACGATGGCGAGGTTCGGGCGCCGGATGAACAGGCCGGAAAACATGGGCCTTATCCTCGCGGCTGCTGGGCGGTCTGGGGGGCTCGTTCGGGTTGCACGATCATGCCGGGGCGGACCTTCTGGGCGCCGCCGACGATGATGGTCTCGCCGGCCTGCACGCCCTTGGGCACCGCGATCACCTGATCGAGCTGCGGCCCGGGCTCGATCGGGCGGCGTTGCGCCCGGTTCTGCTGGTCGAGCACCAGGACGTAGCTGCCCTGCTGGTCCTGCTGGATGGCCGACACCGGCACCACCGGCTGCCGCTCGGTCTGCGCCGGGCGGATCAGGACGGTCACATACTGGCCGGGCAGCAGAAATCCCTTGGGGTTCGCGAAGTCGGCGTAGACGGGGATGGTCCCGGTCTGCGGGTCGATTCGGTTGCTGGCAAAGGAGACCTTGCCCTTCTGCTCGTACTCGGAACCGTCGGCCAACCGCAGGGCCGGCACGAAGCGGTTCACCGCGTCGGCCGAGGCGAGATCGGGGGCGGCGCGCTGGACCTGCAGGATATCACGGTCGCTGACCGAGAAGACGACCCGGATGGGGTCGAGCTGGACGACGGTGGCGAGCGGGCCGCTGGACGGGTTGACGAGGTCGCCCACCGTCATCGCGGTGGCCCCGATGCGCCCGTCGATGGGCGAAGAAACGCGCGTGTAGCCGAGGTTCAGCTCCGCCTGCCGCAGCTTGGCCTGCGTCTGCATGATGTCGGCGTCCGCCGTCTCCTGCGCCGCCTGGGCCTGATCGAGGTCGGCCTGGGAGATGTTGCCGCGGGTCCGCAACTCCTGCGCGCGCTGGAAGGCCCTTTGGGCCTCGCGCAGGGTCGCCTGGGCGCGGGCGAGGTCGGCCTTGGCGCTGTCCACGGCGGCTTGATAGGGGGCCTGCTCGATGACGTAGAGCAGGGTGTCCTTGGTGACGTTCTGGCCTTCCTGGAAGGCCACCTGCTCGATGAAGCCCTCGACGCGGGCGCGGGCTTCGAAGTCCTGGATCGCCTGGACGCGACCGATGAACTCGCTGGTTGGGGTGACGTCCCGTTCGCGCACCACCTCGGTCGTAACGGTGGGGGGCGGAGCGTTCGCCGGTTGCTGGGCCAAGCCCCCGCCCGAAGGGAGCAGAGCGAGCAGGCACGAGACGGCGAGGCCGTGGCGAAGGCGCAGCATCGAGGGGGCTCCCGTTCAACCGTGCCTTCTAAACAGGGCCGCGGTGATTGGGTTCAGCGATGCCGATGAAAAGTAGGTTCGATGAGGGAGGCCGGCCGCTGAAAATGCAAGGGGACCGCCCCACGGAGGGCGGTCCCCTTGCTATCAAACATTCCGGCAGGTCAGTGGCCGGTCAACGCGGAGCGATGACCATGACCATCATGCGCCCTTCCATCCGGGGCATCTGCTCGACCTTGGCGATGTCCTCGAACTGGTCGCGCACACGGATCAGCACGTTCATGCCCAGATCCTGGTGCGCCATCTCGCGCCCGCGGAACCGCATGGTCATCTTGACCTTGTCGCCCTCTTCGAGGAAGCGCCGCGCCGCCCGCATCTTCACGTCGTAATCGTGGTCATCGATGTTCGGCCGGAGCTTCAGCTCCTTGATCTCGATGATCTTCTGCTTCTTGCGGGCCTCGTTGGCCTTTTTCTGCTCCTCGAACCGGAACCGGCCGTAGTCGAGGATCTTGCAGACCGGCGGCTCCGCCTGGGGGGCCACCTCGACGAGGTCGAGTTCAGCCTCGACCGCAGCGTCGAAGGCGTCGCGCAGCGAGACCACGCCGATCATCTCACCGTTGGCACCAACGAGGCGCACCGTGCGTGCCGTGATTTCCCGATTGATGCGCGGGCCTTCGCGGACCGGGTCCGCATCGTAGAGTTTAGCTATGTCCTGTCTCCAACGGTCTGTCCGGCGAGGAACCGGAATGGGTGCTGACGGCCCTGACGCCGTCCCTCAATTTAAAGCATCGGCGGCCACGGTCAATAGCCCTCGCGCAGTAGGCGCTTGCGCAGCAGCTTGCGCCGCCGCCGGACCGATTCCGCCGCCTGCCGTGCCCGGCGCTCCGAGGGCTTCTCGTAACGCCGATGCAACTTCATCTCACGAAAAAGCCCTTCGCGCTGCATTTTTCTTTTCAGGACGCGCAGGGCGCCCCCCACATCGTTGTCGCGGACTTGAACGAGCATAGGGCGGCTGTCCTCGCGGTTGTTCCTGTGGAAAGGTTTTTTCGATACGGATGAAGCGGTTAGCCCAAAGTGTCGAGAACGATCTGGCGAATCTCGTGCGGGGTCAGGCGGGGCCACCCAGGCGCCCATGCCGGCTCGGCCACAGGAATGGGCCGTTGATGCTGAGGCTGGGCGGCCTGTGCCGCCCCGGTCAAAGGAAGCTTGATGGTCATGCGGATCCTATTGCCGATACGGGCGAAGCCCGCCGGCCGCTGTTGGCTTATGTTGAAATCCAAGGATGCGGCGCTCAGAGCGCGCGCAGGTCCTCGGCCGAAACCTTGCCCCGCTGCGGGTCACGGACGGCCTCGAACGACAGTTTCTGCCCTTCGTCGAGATGGCCGATGCCGGAGCGGTCGACGGCGGAAATATGGACGAAGACGTCCGCCGAACCATCATCCGGCTGGATGAAGCCGTAACCCTTGGTGGAGTTGAACCATTTCACGGTGCCGTTAGCCATGGGTCTGTTCCCCTGCTGGTGTTGCCCCGCCCGACATCGGGCAGGCATCAAATTCACTTCGGGAAAAGAGACCCAAACCGGATGGCCATGGCTGAGGACAGCAGGCCCCGAAACAATCTTGATCGACTCCAGGTGGGAAGACCTCTCGGCTTTTACAAGCGAGTGCTGAGCGGTGTCGCCCGTTTTCCGCAAAAGAATGGGGCTGATGCAGGACGCTGGCGGGCGTCTGCAACGGCGAGGTCGCGATCACATCACGCGTGAACCGCGACGGGACGGTTCGCGTCGGCGGTGAACGGAACGCTGACCGTGGCTGCGCAGCCTGACCGGGCGTCGAAGGTGATGGTGCCGCCGACCTGCCGAACCAGCGCGTCGACCAGCGTCGTGCCGATTCCCCCCTTGGGCGGCATGTCCGGGCAGCCGATCCCGTCGTCGGCCACGCTCATCGTCAGACGGTCACCCGTTTTCCGCAGCCGGACCGTGACCGTCCCGCCTCTCCCCTCCGGAAAGGCGTGCTTCAGCGCGTTGACGACAAGTTCGTTGGCGATCAGGCCGAGCGGTGTGGCGAGTTCGATGGAGCAGGACACGTCGTCCGTGTCGGGGTGGATGGTGATCGCCTCGTTCGGATGAAGCTCCTGAAGCGCGTCGCAGAGCTGGCGCAGGTGCGTTCCGAAATCGACGTTCATCAGGTCGCCGGAGGTGTAGAGCTGCTCGTGCAGGCGCCCCATCGAGGTTACGCGCCCGGCCAGCGCCTCGATGCGTCCCCGCGACAGGTCCCCCTTGGGCAGGCGGCGCATCTCCACCATCATCAGGCCGTAGATCACCTGAAGGTTGTTCTTCACGCGGTGATGGACCTCGCGAAGCAGAACCGTCTTCTCGGCGACGGTGCCGCGGAGCCGCCGGTCCGCCTCCTGCAGGTCGCTCACGTAGGTGTGCAGCGCCCCGGACAGCGTCGCCGCCTCGGTGTAGCGGCCGGTCAGCGGCAGGACGGGCATCGCGCCGTCCGGGCCCGCCGCCTCGACGGCCCTGGACATGGCGCGCAGGGGCGCCGACAGCCACGTCGCCAGGACGTGACCGACGAGGACCGCCAGCAGGCTGGCGGCGATTCCCCAGGCGATCACCCGGTTCCGCAGCTCGGCGACCGGCGCCATCGCCTGATCGACCGGCTGGCGGAGCACGACGTTCCACCCCAGCCCGGGATAATCCCGGTAGCCCTTCGTCCGCGCCACGCTCGTCAGGAAGCGGCGCCCGTCCGGCCAGGATTCGATCCACGCGCGCCGCCCTTGCGCCGACGCGAAGGCCAGTGGCTTGCCCACCAGGGCTTTGGGTCCGAGAATCACCGTGCCGTCGGCGGAGAGGATCATCGCCTCGACCGCGGCGTCCTCGGATATCTGGCCGAGCACGGAGCGTTCGACCTCCGACGCCCAATCCCAGCTCAGATGGGCGGCGACGACGCCGGTCAGCGTCCCCTGCTCGTCGTGCACCGGCGCCGCCAGATCGACAAAACGCGGAACCTCCATCCGATTGGCGTACAGAAGCTTGGCCAGAACCACCGCGTCGTGCACGTCGCCGACATAGGGGCGGTCGAACCCCTGCTTCCACCAGTCCCGCGCGCTCACATCCATGCCTTCGTAGACGCGGCCGGTCGCCGCCTCGAGAAGGCCGGTCGGCCGGATGAAACCGATCCAGGCATAGTCCGGATAGCTGTCCTGAAGCTTCTGGAGGACGGCGCGCCGCGAATCGCGGGAGGTTTGGGTCGCGCGGATCGTCTCGAGGCTCGTCACGACGAGAAGATCGCGGTAGCGCTCGAACATGCCGCGGTCGAGCTTGTCGGCGACTTGGCCCGCGTAGAGGTGCAACTGCCCGCCGATCACACGCTGGAGCCGTTCCCCGGCTTCGACCTGCAGAATCGCGGCGGTGCCGGCCGTGAAGGCCAGCCCGATACCCCCCAGGCAGGCGATCAGCATTGTCCTCAGGCCGATTTTCAAGGTCGCGGGTCTTCCTTTGTCGCGGGTCTTCCTTTGGTGAAGGCTTCCCCCGGCGTCGCCGTGCCGGTTCCCAGCAGGAAGAATGCACACATCCCCGCGGAACGAACAAGGGCTAGAAGCCCCCCGAAATGGCTGGGGAAACAACCACAGCCCGTTCAGCTTTGTTTTTCATCGCGCCGCCGGTTACAATCGTACCTGGAGCTGGACCACATCGTCCTGCACCCAGGACTGTGTTTACTCTGTATGGTGAGCCGCCATGACCGAACCCCGCCACATCCTGCTGGTCGACGATGAAGCCATCGCGATCATGGCGCTGGAGCATGGCCTGATGGACGAGGGGTTCCGGGTCACCACCGCCTTCAATGGCCAGGAGGCCCTGAAGATCTGGCAGGACGATTCCTTCGACGCCCTGGTCACCGACCTCAAGATGCCGGTGATGGCCGGCGACGAGCTGATCCGCAACCTGCGGAGCGAGGAGCCCGGCCTGCCCGTGGTGGTGGTCAGCGGCTACGCCACCGGCGAGATTTCCGAAAAGCTGAAGGTGAGCTTTTCGCACCCCATAGCGATCATGCCCAAACCCGTGCGCGTCGAGGAGATTTCGGACGCGCTGAAACGGATGCTGGCGATCGCCCCCGGCGCCTGACCCCGGCGCATCACGCGCATAACCGAGGACCATGGACACCGTCACCCAAATGCTTCTCGGGGCCACGGTCGCGCAGGCCGGCTTCCGCCGCCGGCTGGGCCGCCGTGCCCTCGCCGTCGGCGCGGGCATCGCGCTGATTCCCGACCTGGACGTCGCCGCCGGCTGGATCGGTGGCCCCTTCGCCAACTGGGTCCATCACCGCGGCCTGACCCATTCGATCCTGTTCGGCCCGGTCGCCGGCCTGCTGCTCGGCTGGCTGGTCTGGCGCTGGCAGTGCCGTCGCCATGGTCCGGACAGCCCGTCGGGCGACGGCGAGGCGCGGCGCGCCTGGATCTGGCTGGCCATCCTGGCGCTGATGACCCACCCGGTGATCGACGTCTTCACGTCCTATGGGACGCAGTGGCTCTACCCGCTCACCACCACGCGCTTCGCGATCAACGCGATGCCGATCATCGACCCGGTCTACAGCCTGATCCTAGTGTTCTCGCTGGCGGCCGGCGTCGCGCTCCGCAAGCGGGCGGCCCTGGCGCAGGACATCGCGGGCGCGGCGCTGATCCTGGTGTCGGCCTACACGCTCGGCGGCTGGGCCATCAACGATCGCGTCGAGGCAATCGCCCGGGCGCAGACCGGCGGCATGGCCCAGGTGACGGCCTACCCGACCCTGTTCCAGCCGGTGCTGCGCCGAGTGGTGGCCGAAACGCCGGACGCCGTGCTGGTCGGCTTCCACTCCGTTCTGGGCGACGGGGACATCCAGTGGGAGCGGTTCGAGCGGCACCGCTCGCCGGCCATCGAGGCGGTCGCGGCGACCCAGGAGGCCGAGGTCTTCCGCTGGTTCTCGATGGAGAATCTGATCTGGCGTGAACAGCCGTTGGAGTCCAGGAACACCCTGGTCCAGGCGCTCGACCATCGCTACGGCATGCCCGGCGTCTCGTCGCTCAGCTTCTGGGGCATCCGGGCCATCGTCGACCCGGCGGGGAGGCTGGTCGGTCCAGTGGAGACCTTCCAGACCCCCCGTGACGCGTCGGGGGCGGCGTGGCAGGACCTGTGGGTCCGCATCGTCGGCACGGGTCCGGCGGACCGGACCGTCGACGCAGACTGATGGCCGCGCCGACTGATCCCGCGGGTCCGTTACACCGCCAGAGCGACGCCGAGGTGCCGCTCCATGAGGGCGTGGTCGTCCCGCAGATCGGCGGCCGCCCCCTCATGCACAACTTGGCCGCGTTCCAGGATCACCGCGCTCTGCGCGAAGTCCAGGGCGCGGTCCACCTGCTGCTCCACCAGGATCAGGGTGACAGTCAGCTGCGCCAGCGCCTGCATGAGCTGGTCGCAGATCACCGGAGCCAGGCCTTCCAGCGGCTCGTCCAGCAGCAGCACCGTCGGCTGGCCGAGCAGCGCGCGGGCGACCGACAACATCTGCTGCTCGCCGCCGGAGAGCGCGCCCCCGCCGTTGCCCCGCCGCTCCTTCAGGCGGGGGAACAGCGCGTAGGCCTCCTCCAGGGCGGAGCGCGGCCGGCCCTTCAGCCCGGTGACCAGATTCTCCTCCACCGTCAGCGAGCGGAAGATGTCGCGCGTCTGCGGCACGTAGCCCAGCCCGGCCGCCGCCCGTGCCGAGGAGTTGAGGCCGCTCAGCTCGACGCCGTCCAGCCGGATGCTGCCGGCGTGACGCGTCGTCTGCCCGACCAGGGTGCCCAGCGTCGTGGTCTTGCCCATGCCGTTGCGGCCCAGCAGGGCCAGCCGCCCGCCGGCCGGCACGGTGAAGGTCAGCCCTTCGACGATGCGGGTCTCGCCATAGCCGGCGGTCAGGCCGGTGACTTCCAGCGTCCCTTCAGTGCGGCGCATTGGCCCGGCTCCCCAGATAGACCTCGCGGACGCGCGGATCGGTGGTGATCTCCTGTGCCGTGCCGCTGCACAGCAGGCGGCCCTGGGCCAGCACGACGATGCGCTTGGCGAAGCGGAACACCAGATCCATGTCGTGCTCGATCATCAACACGGCCAGATCGGCCGGCAGGCGGTCCAGCGCGTCGAGGATGCGGTGGCTTTCCGAATGCGGCACGCCGGCCGCCGTCTCGTCGAGGATCAGTAGCTTTGGCTTCAGGGCGAGCGCCAGCGCGATCTCCAGAAGACGCTGCTGCCCGTAGGCCAGCGCCCCGACGGCGGTGTCCGCCACCGGGACCAGCCCCATGCCGTCGAGCAGGCCGGCCACCTCGTCGGCCAGCCCCGGCGTGCGCCGGACCGAGGCGAAGACGCGAAAGGTCTTCCGCTCGCGCTCCAGAACGGCCAGTTCCAGATGCTCGCGCACCGTCATCGCGCGGAACAGCCGGGCCACCTGGAAGGAGCGGATCATTCCGAGGCGCACCCGCGCCTGGGCCGACAGGCGGGTGACGTCCTGCCCGGCCAGCCGGATGGTGCCGGCGCTGGGCGCCAGCACGCCGGTCACCAGATTGACGAAGGTCGTCTTGCCCGCCCCGTTCGGCCCGATCAGCGCGCAGCGCTCGCCGGGATGAAGCGCCAGCGTGATGTCCGCCGACACCTGCAGGCCGTCGAAGTTCTTGCTCAGCCCCTGGACGTCGAGAAGCGCGGTCATGCCCGGTTCCCCTTGATGAAACGGTCGGCGAGCGAGGCGATGCCCCCCGGCAGGAACAGCACGGTGCCCATCAGGAACAGGCCGATGAACAGCATCCAATGGAAGGGGTCGATCGCGGCCATGACGTGATGGATGGTCATGAAGGCCACCGTGCCGATGATGGCACCGACGAGCCGACCGGCACCGCCGAGCACCAGCATGACCAGCGCCTCCGCCGACCAGGAGAAGCTGACGCTGTCCAGCCCGACGATGCCGCTGGTCACCGCGGTCAGCGCCCCGGCCACACCGGCAAACACCCCCGGCGACGGCGTAGAGCGTGACCAGATAGCGGCGCGGCGAACCGCCCAGCGCGGCGACGCGCAGTGGGTCCTCCTTCACCCCCCGGCAGGCCAGCCCGAAGGGCGAGCGGACGATGCGCCGCGCGATCAGGAAGCCGACCAGAAGCACCGCCAGCGCGAACAGATAGGAGGAGCGCCCGAACATGTCGAAGCGGAACAGGCCGAACAGCGGGCTGGGATCGATGCCCGACAGGCCGTCGCTGCCCCCGGTGAGGTCGCGCGCCTTGTTGACCACCTCCTGCACGATCTGCACTACGGCGATGGTCAGCATCAGCAGAGTCAGGCCGCGCGCGTGCAGGATCAGCGCGCCGGTGACCAGGGCGACCACACCGCCGGCCACGCCGCCGACAGCGAGCAGGAGGAGCGGGTCGCTCACCAGATGCACCGCGGCGATGCCGGTGGCGTAGGCCCCGGTGCCGAACATCGCCGCCTGCCCCAGCGTCGCGATGCCGCCGAAGCCGAGCACGAGGTCGAGTGACAGGACGTAGAGCGCCGTTGCGGCAATCCGCGTCATCAGGCCGAGGTCGTTGGGGAACAGCCAGAAGGCGGCCAGTCCGGCGGCGGCCAGCAGCGGAAACGCGGCCCCGCCGAGCGCCCGGCGGAGCCGGGGTCCGCGCGCCGCGACCTGCCGGGGCTGGTCAGCGGCAACCGCGCCCGTGTGACTTCCGCTCATCAGGCGGCCCTCCCCTGGAAGAAGCCGTGCGGCCAGCGGAACAGGATCAGGATCAGCGCGGCGTAGAAGAAGAACTCGCCGAAGCTGGGAATCAGGTACTTGCCCGCGGTGTCCACGATGCCCAACGCCAGGGCGGCGGCGGCCGAGCCGAGGATGTTGCCCGCCCCGCCGACGGCGACCACCGCCAGGAACAGGACGATGTAGCGGATGGCGTAATAGGGCTCCAACGGCAGCAGCTCCGCCCCCAGAACGCCGCCCAGCGCCGCCAGCCCGGTGCCCAGCGCGAAGGTCGCGGTGTAGAGGCGCTCCGTCCGGATGCCCAGCGCCGCGGCCATGTTCGGGTCGTCCACGGCGGCGCGCAGCTTGATGCCGAAATCGGTGCGCTCCAGCAGCCACCACAGGCCCAGCACGGTCGCCGTCCCCATGGCGATGACGAAGGCGCGGTGCACCGGGATCGACTTCGGCCCGATCGCCACGGTGCCGAGCAGCGCGTCCGGCAGTGGGATGCGCTTCAGCGTGGGGCCGAACAGGTAATTGATCCCGGCGACGATGACGAAGGTCAGGCCGATGGTCAGCAGCACCTGGGCCAGCTCGTTGGCGGAGCCGTAGATGCGCCGGTACAGCAGCTTCTCCAGCGGCAGCGTGGCGAGCACGGTGAACAGGATCGCCGCCACCAGCCCCACGGCGTAGGGCAGACCCAGCCCCTGCGCGGCGTAGGAGGCGACGTAGCCGGCGACCATGGCGAAGGCGCCGTGCGCGAGGTTGACCACGCGCATCAGGCCGAGCGTGACCGATAGGCCGACCGAGATGATGAACAGGATCATCCCGTAGGCGACCCCGTCCACCACGATGCCGAAAAGCGTTTCCATCAGGAACTCCAGCGCGGACAGGCCCCCCTCCCGTCGGGGACGGGGGCCGTCGATGGTCCTACTTGCCGGCCTTGAAGCCGTAATCGGGCTGGTCGGGGAACCCGGCGACCTCGGTGTTCTGCAGCCGGCCGTCCTTGCGCTCGGTCACGCGCAGATAGATGGTCTGGGTGACGTGGCGGGACTCGGGGTCGATCCGCACCGGCCCGCGCGGGCTTTCCCAGGCCATGCCCTTGACCGCCTCCACCGCCTTCGCGCCGTCGCTCTTGCCGCCCGTCGCCTCGACCATGCGGTAGATGACGTGCGCGCCGTCATAGGCGCCGACCGAGGTGAAGGTGACGATGTCGGACGAGCCGAACAGCTCCTTGTGCTTGGCGAGGAACTGGCGGTTCAGGTCGGAATCGTGGGCCTGGCTGTAGTTGAAGGTCGTGGTGATGCCGACCGCCGCGTCGCCGAGCACCGGCAGGTCCGGTTCCTGCGTGATGTCGCCGGGGCCGAAGAACTTGATCCCCGCGGCCTTCAGGCCGGTGTCGCTGAAGGCCCGGGCGAAGCCCAGCGTCGTCGGGCCGGCGGGCAGGAAGGCGTAGATCGCCTCCGCCCCGGAATCCTTGATGCGCTGCATGAAGGGGGCGAAGTCGGTGGACTTCAGCGGCATGCGGATGCTGTCGACCACCTTGCCGCCGGACTTCTCGAAGGTCTGCTTGAAGGCGGTCTCGCCGTCGATGCCGGGGCCGTAATCGCTGACCGCGGTGGCCACCTTGCGGATGCCCTGCTTGGCGACATGCTCGGCCAGCGGCACGGTGTTCTGCCAAAGGGTGAAGGAGGTGCGGACGTAGCGCGGCGACTTCTCGGTGATGGCCGAGGTCGCGGCGTTGAAGATCACGCAGGGGATGTTCGCCTCGTCGATCAGCGGGGCGACCGCCAACGCGTCCGGCGTGAAGAAGAAGCCGGCGAGGTAGCCGACCTTCTCCTTGACCACCAGTTCCTGGGCCAGCGCCTTGCTCTGCGCCGGGTTGGCCTGATCGAGGTCCTTGTAGACGAACTCCACCGTGTTGCCGGCGACCGTCTTGCCATGCTGGGCCTGATAGACCTCGATGGCCTGCTTGAAGGTCTGGCCGACCGTGGCGAAGGGGCCGGAGAACGGCGCGATCACCCCGACCTTGATCGTGTCGGCCCAGGCCGAACCGGCGTTTAAGGTGCACAGGAAAGCCGTGCCCAGCAGGGCCTTGCGAAATGTTCCGGACATGTTTCCTCCTCGTTTTGAAAGCCCCCGTGCTTTTTCGTCGTTGATTGGGGGGCGTTTTGGCGTTCGCCGGGGCCGGGCTCGCAGGCCGCCGATACCGTCACCACAGCAGGGATATCAGTGATCGCAGCGCTGCGCTCATTCGTTGGGCGAAGGCCCCATTCGTTTTTTGAATAACGTCCGGGGCAATATTGCAATGCAGCAGGGGCATCCGAACCGGAGACCGACGGTGCCAAGCTGCAAAGCCTATGGACTGGCTATAGTAAAACTCAATGCCCCAGGGCTTCGACGGTCCGGCCCGTGCCGCTCGACCGGTCCTCGGGATGGACGAACTGCTTGACCAGCAGGGCCAGAGCGGCGACCAGACCCGGAATGGCGACGATCGTGAAGATGCTGGTGAAGTCGAGCTGTTGGCGCGCCAGCTCGGCCACCAGGAACGAGCCGCCGATCCCGCCGAAGCGGCCCAGCCCCAGCATCCAGGCCACGCCGGTGGCCCGGCCGTGGGTCGGGTAGAAGCTGGCGGCCAGCGCCGGCAGCGAGGTCTGGGCGGTGTTCATGATGGTGCCCGCCGCGAAGACCGTGACCACCAGAAGCCCGACGTTCCCGGCGACCTGCCCGATGGCGTAGACGGCGCCGTAGGTCAGCACGAAGCCGAAGGCGATGATTTTGTTGGCGTTGAAGCGGTCCATCAGCCAGCCCGACAGCACGGCCCCGACGCCGCCCAGCGGGAACAGCGCGGCGATCAGCGCGGCGTCGCGCGGCGCCAGCCCGGCGTCCTTGAACAGGATCGGCATCCAGTTGATCAGCGCGTAGAAGATCACCAGCCCCATGAAGTAGGCGACCCACAGCATCACCGAGCCGACCAGATAGCCGCGCGACAGCACGACCGCGATGCCGTTCCGCGCCTTGGTCGCCGGGGCCTTCTCGGTCATCACGAAGCCGGACGCCCCGGCCGCCGTCTCGGAGATGCGGCGCAGCACGGCGCGGATGCGCTCCACCGGGTGGTTGTGGGCGACCATGTAGCGAACCGATTCCGGCAGCAGGACCAGCAGCACCGCCGCCAGGACCAGCGGCGCGATGCCGCCCAGCACCAGCACGCTGCGCCAGCCCCACAGCGGGATCATCCAGGCGGCGAGGAAGCCGCCGAAGGCCGCGCCGAGCGGAAAGCCGCAGAACATGGCGTTGGTGACCATGGCCCGCCGCCCCTCGGGGCAATACTCGCTCATCAGCGTGACGGCGTTGGGCATCGCCGCCCCCAGCCCGAGGCCGGTGACGAAGCGCAGCATGACGAGCTGGTCCAGGTTGCCCGAGAAGGCGGAGGCCAGACAGGCAGTGCCGATGACCAGGACCGAGCCGATCAGGATCGCCTTGCGGCCGAAGCGGTCGGCCAGAGGCCCGGCGGACAGGGCGCCGAAGGCCAGCCCGAACAGCGCCGCGCTCAGCACCGGCGCAAGCGCCGGCCGAGCGATGCCCCATTCCGTCGTCAGCGACGGGGCGATGTAGCCGATGGCCGCCGTGTCGAAGCCGTCCAGAAGGACGATGAAGAAGCACAGCGCGAACACCAGCCACTGGTATCGCGAGAAGGGGTGCTCGTTGAGAAAGGCTTGGACGTCGACGCTGCGCGCGGTTGGCATGGGTTTCCTCCTCGGGGGGACTCGTCACGGGGCGTTTTTTTGTTTTGCGTCCCGTCTTTTGTTTTTTTGGGAATTGCGGCCCCAAGCAACCATAGGGCTGGGGCCGTGGGGTTGGTGACGCGTTCCCCGGTCAGGCGTTCAGCGATTTTTCCAGGCGGTCGAGCGTCCGCATGGCCGGCAGGCACTGCGCCACGCTGGCGTTGGGCTCGCGCCCGTCGCGGATGGCGGCGAAGAACTCGCGGTCGATCAACTCGATTCCGTTGGTGGACACGGTGAGGCCGCTGAGGTCGATCTTGTTGTCCTTGCCGTCGTACAGATCGTCGTAGCGGGCGATGTAGGTCCCGTTGTCGCAGATGTAGCGGAAGAAGGTGCCCAGCGGCCCGTCGTTGTTGAAGGACAACGACAGGGTGCAGATCGCCCCGGACGGCACCTTCATGCCGATGCTCATGTCCATGGCGATGCCCAGCTGCGGGTGAGCCGGCCCCTGCAGGGCGTGCACCTGGCTGGCGACCTCGCCGGTCTGGTACTGGAACAGGTCCACCGTGTGGCAGGCGTGATGCCACAGCAGATGGTCGGTCCAGGTGCGCGGCTTGCCCAGAGCGTTCATGTTGGAGCGGCGGAAGAAGTAGGTCTGCACGTCCATCTGCTGGATCGTCAGTTCCCCCGCCTGGACCCGGTTGCGAATCCATTGGTGGCTGGGGTTGAAGCGCCGCGTGTGCCCGGCCATGGCGACCAGACCGCTGGCCCGCTGCGCCGCGACCAGCCGCTCCGCGTCGGCCAGACTGTCGGCCATGGGGATTTCCACCAGCACATGCTTGCCGGCTTCCAGGCACTGGATCGCCTGGGTGGCGTGCACCGGCGTCGGAGTGGCGAGAATCACCGCCTCCACGTCGGGCCGCTCCAGGCTCTCGGCCAGATCCTTGGTCCAATGCGGAATGCCGCGCGCCTTGGCGAAACCCTCGATGTCGTCCGGCTCGCCGCCGACCACCGACACCAACTCGACGCCGTCGATGGCGGCGACCGCCTCCAGATGCTTCACGCCGAAGGCGCCCGCGGCCCCGGCCACACAAATCCTCATTGCGTCCTCTCCCGAAATCCCTTGTCCGGGCCGGGAAGCCTCCCGCAGCGGCGGGTCCGGCTCCTCGCCCCTTAATCCCTCATGATCGAATGGGTATCATCCCGCCCGCCGCCGAGGAAATTCGTTCGTCGAAGAGCCCATTTGTTTTTTGAATAGCGACGGGGTCGAGCGGTAGGGAAGGAGCCCCGTCGAGGCGGCGGCAAGACAGCCCTTTCCTTACCCGACAGCGCGCCTTTGAGCACAGCCCCGTATGTTGCATCCCCATGATTCGACATGAGATTACGCCTGACGCGACATCTTCGTATCGACCCCAGAGGCTGTTCCGCGCCCGGCATCCCATGGCGAGACCCAACCGAAAAAGATGCCTATAGCAAAACCAAATGGTAACGAAGGGAGTTCGAAATAGGATTTGCCACCGGACCGGCGGATGATGGGCCATCGGAATCGGACTGCCCACAACAAGGCTGCCCACCACCAGACTGCCCATGCGGGGGAGCGGACATTCATGGCACAGAACAAAAGAGCGCTGGTGCTCAGCGCCCACTCGGCGGACTTCGTGTGGCGCGCCGGCGGCGCCATCGCGCTGCATCAGAAGAAGGGCTACGAGGTCACCATCGTCTGCCTGTCCTACGGCGAGCGCGGCGAATCCGCCAAGCTGTGGAAGCAGGACGGCTGCACGCTGGACCATGTGAAGACGGAGCGCCGCAAGGAGGCCGAGGCCGCCGCCAAGGCGCTGAACGCCCACGACATCCAGTTCTTCGACCTCGGCGACTACCCGCTGGAGATCGACCGCGAGTCCAAATTCCGTCTGGTCGACGTGATCCGCAAGGTGCAGCCGGCCTTCCTGATGAGCCACTCGCACTACGATCCCTACAACGCCGACCATTCCTACGCGACCAAGGTCCTGATGGAATGCCGGATGATCGCCCAGGCCTGGGGCCACAATCCGGGCCAGAAGGTGCTCGGCGCCCCGCAGCTCTACCTGTTCGAGCCGCACCAGACCGAGCAGATGGGCTGGAAGCCGGACGTCTTCCTCGACATCACCGAGGTGTGGGACAACAAGCGCGCCGCCATCGAATGCATGGCCGGGCAGGAGCATCTCTGGGATTATTACACCAACCTGGCGCAGAACCGCGGCAACCACTTCCGCCGCAACTCCGGCGGGCAGGCCGGCGGGCGCAACGCCCGCTACGCCGAGGGCTTCCAGTCGGTCTATCCCCGCACCGTGGATGAGCTGTGATGAACGTCGTCGTCCAAAGCATCGAGCGGGCCGACCCGGCGGTGATCGCCGCTCTCGCCGAATGCGGCGTCGCCACCGTGCACGAGGCGCAGGGCCGCAAGGGCCTGCTGGCCTCCGCCCTGCGCCCGATCTATCCGGGCGCCCAGCTCGCCGCCTCGGCGGTGACCGTTCTGGCCCCGCCAGCCGACAACTGGATGCTCCACGTCGCCATCGAGCAGGTGAAGCCCGGCGACATCCTGGTGCTCGCCACCACCTCGCCATCGGACGCCGGCTATTTCGGCGACCTGCTGGCGACCTCGGCCCAGGCGCGCGGCTGCGCCGGTCTGGTCATCGACGCCGGGGTGCGCGACGTCCGGACGCTGACCGACATAGGCTTCCCGGTCTGGTCCCGTGCGGTCTGCGCGCAGGGCACGGTGAAGGAGACGCTGGGCTCGGTCAACGTGCCGGTGGTCTGCGCGGGCGCGTTGGTCAATCCTGGCGACGTGATCGTCGCGGACGATGACGGCGTCTGCGTGGTCCGCCGCGAGGAGGCGGCCGAGGTGCTGGCGAAGGCGCAGGACCGGCTGGCCAAGGAGGAGGAGAAGCGGACGCGGCTCGCCGCCGGCGAACTTGGCCTCGACATCTACGGCATGCGCGGCCCGCTCGCTGCGAAGGGGCTGCGCTATGTCTGACGGCGTGCGCTGCCTGTGGATGCGCGGCGGGACCTCCAAGGGCGGGTACTTCCTGGCCGACGACCTGCCGCCCGGCACGGCGGCGCGCGACGCCTTCCTGCTGCGGGTGATGGGCTCGCCCGACCCGCGCCAGATCGACGGGATGGGCGGCGCCGACCCGTTGACCTCCAAGGTGGCGGTGGTGCGCCGGTCGGAACGGCCGGGCGTGGACGTCGACTACCTGTTCCTTCAGGTGTTCGTCGACAAGGCCATCGTCACCGACGCCCAGAACTGCGGCAACATCCTGGCCGGTGTCGGCCCCTTCGCCATCGAGCGCGGCCTCGTCCCCGCCCGCGATGGCGTGACGCCGGTGACCATCCACATGGAGAACACCGGGCAGGTGGCGGTGGCCGCCGTGTCGACGCCGGGTGGGACGGTCACCTACCGGGGCGAGGCGCGCATCGACGGCGTGCCCGGCACGGCGGCGGCGATCCCCATCGAATTCCGCGACACCGCCGGTTCCTCCTGCGGGGCGCTGCTGCCGACGGGCAATGTGGTGGACGTCATCGACGGGGTTCCGGTCACCTGCATCGACAACGGCATGCCGGTGGTGGTGCTGCGCGCCGCCGACCTCGGCGTGCGCGGCGACGAGACGCGGGAGGATCTCGACGCCGACGCGGCGCTGAAGGCGCGGCTGGAATCCATCCGGCGGCAGGCCGGGCCGCGGATGAATCTGGGCGACGTGACGGACAAGTCGGTGCCGAAGATGACCCTGGTCAGCGCGCCGGCCAACGGCGGGGCGGTGTCCACCCGGACCTTCATCCCGCACCGCTGCCACGCCTCCATCGGCGTGCTTGGCGCGGTCAGCGTCGCCACCGCCTGCGCGCTGGAGGGCTCCCCCGCCGCGTCGCTCGCCGTGGTTCCCGACGGCGCCACCCGGACGTTGAGCGTCGAGCACCCGACCGGCGAGATGACCGTGGTCCTCGACCTGGACGAGGCCGGAACGGTGACCCGCGCCGCCCTGCTGCGCACCGCCCGTAAGCTGTTCGACGGCACCGTCTACGCCGACTGACCATTTTCCCCGAAGGGAGCCTTTCATGGACGCCGATTACCGTCCCTTCCACCCGAACCCGAGCAAGCCGGCCTACACGCCGCCGCCCGGCGCGGTGGACGCCCACTGCCACGTCTTCGGCCCGGCCGACCGCTTCCCCTATGCGCCGGAGCGCAAATACACCCCCTGCGACGCGCCGAAGGAAAAGCTGTTCGCCCTGCGCGACGCGCTGGGCTTCGCGCGCAACGTCATCGTCCAGGCGACCTGCCACGGCAAGGACAACCGCGCGCTGGTCGACGCGCTGAGAGCCTCCAACGGGCTGGCGCGCGGCGTCGCCTCGGTCGGGCCCACGATCACCGAGGGCGAGCTGGCCGAGTTGCACGAGGCCGGCGTGCGCGGCGTGCGCTTCAACTTCGTCAAGCGTCTGGTGGACGCCACGCCCAAGGAGGTCTTCCTCGGCATCGCCGACAAGATCGCCACGTTCGGCTGGCACATCGTGGTCTATTTCGAGGCGCCGGACCTGGACGACCTCACGCCCTTCCTGCGCGAGCTGCCCACCACCATCGTCGTGGACCATATGGGCCGCCCGGACATCGCCAAGGGCGTGGACCACCCGCAGTTCCAGAAATTCGTCGCCCTGATGGCCGAGAACCCGAAGGTCTGGAGCAAGGTCAGCTGCCCCGAGCGGCTGAGCGTCCAGGGTCCGCCAGCCTACGACGACGTGGTGCCCTTCGCCCGCCTGCTGGTCGACCGCTTCACCGACCGCGTGCTGTGGGGCACCGACTGGCCGCACCCGAACATGACCTCGCACATGCCCGACGACGGGCATCTGGTCGACGTCATCCCCCGCATCGCCACCGACGAGGCCAAGCGGACGGCGCTTCTCGTCGACAACCCGATGCGGCTTTACTGGTCCGAATAAGACAGAAACGATCCGGAGGAAACATCCATGACCACACCCCACGAGCCGATACCCGGCACCACCATCTTCGACGGCCGGATGGCCATGAAGGGCTACCCGCTCAACAAGATGTGCTACTCGTTCAACGAGGCGGCGGCCCGGCAGGAGTTCCTGGCCGACGAGGAGGCCTATTGCGCCAAGTTCGGCCTGACCGACGAGCAGAAGACGGCCATCCGGGAACGCAACGCGCTGGCCCTGCTCGCGGCGGGCGGCAACATCTACTACCTCGCCAAGTTCATCGGCATGCTCGGCCTGAATGTCCAGGACATCGGCGCGCAGCAGACCGGCATGACGGTCGAGGAATTCAAGGCGAAGCTCAAGGCGGCGGGGAACTGAGACCATGGCCAAGATCGTCGGTGGCGTCACCACCTCCCACATTCCCGCGATCGGCAACGCCATCGCCAACGAGCTGTTCGAGGACCCCTACTGGAAGCCGTTCTTCGACGGCTATCCCAAGGCGCGCGACTGGCTGGCCGAGGTCAAGCCGGACGTGGCGATCGTGGTCTACAACGACCACGGGCTGAACTTCTTCCTCGACAAGATGCCGACCTTCTCGGTTGGGGCGGCCCCCGAGTACCAGAACAGGGACGAGGGCTGGGGCCTGAAGCCGCTGCCGCCCTACCCCGGCGATCCGGAGCTGTCCTGGCACATCATCGAATCGCTGGTGAACGACGAGTTCGACATCTGCTCCTGCCAGGAGATGGCGGTGGACCACGGCTTCACCGTGCCGATGGCCCTGCTGTGGCCCGACCAGACCCAGCGTCCCGTCCGCACCATCCCGGTGGCGGTGAACACGGTCCAGCACCCGCTGCCGACCCCAGCGCGCTGCCTGAAGCTCGGCGAGGCCATCGGCCGCGCGGTGGCCTCCTACCCCAAGGACCTGAAGGTGGTCGTGCTGGGCACCGGTGGCCTGTCGCACCAGCTCGACGGCGAGCGGGCAGGGTTCATCAACAAGGACTTCGACCTGATGTGCCTTGAGAAGATCGTCGACGAGCCGGAGGCGCTGGCGAAATACTCCATCCACGATCTGGTCCGGCTGGCCGGCGCCCAGGGGGCGGAGCTGATCCTCTGGCTCATCATGCGCGGCGCACTGGGCCGGAAGGTCTCGAAGGTCCACAGCAACTACCACATCCCGATCTCCAACACCGGGGCCGGCCTGCTGGTCCTCGAAAGCGCGGCCTGATCGGGCCTCCGCTGCCGTTGGCGTCCTTTCCGCCGCCGCGTTCCCCGGCGGAAGGGGCGCCATGTGCCCAGAACAACGCAGCGCGTCCTGCAATCATCACAGCCTGGGACCACCCCGTCGACAACTTGATGGTGCAGCCCAAATTGCCAATTGAGCGGTGAATTGCTATAGAGACCCACCTCATTCCCGCACGGGTCGGTCGTCTGCAATGCACATGTTCAGCGCCGCCGTCACCCGGCGAGCCCTTCTGATGCTGCTCGCCGCCGCGCTGACGCTGCTGGGAATCGTCGCGATGTCGGGATGGCTGGCCGACAGCACACAGACGTTTTCCAGGTCCGTCGGCCGGATAACCGCACTGCGGGTCGCCGCCGGGACGCTCCTCAGCCAGCTGCAGGACGCCGAGATCGGTCAGCGGGGGTATCTCCTCACCGAGGACCGTCAGTATCTCAAGCCCTATGAGGCCGCCAACGCCGCGGTCGACAGCACGATCGTCCGGTTGCGGGACCTCGCCGGCGGGGATGCCGACGAGTTGCGCATCATCGACCGCCTCGCCGTCCTCGCCGACGCCAAGCGGGAAGAGTTGGCGCAGACCATCACGCTGATGGAGGCCGGGCGCCGGGACGAGGCCCTGGCCGTCGTGCGCACCGGTCGCGGCATGATGCTGATGGACGATGCCCGCCGCTCGCTCGCCGACCTGATCACCCCCGCCGACGCCCAGCTCGACACCCAGCTCAGCGCGTTGATCGGGCAGGCCAGGGCATCGGGTTGGGTGGCCAACCTGGGCGGCCTGTTCATCGTTCTGGTCGTCGGCGGCGCCGTTTGGATCGCGCTCCGTTACACGCGGGGCCTCATGCGGGCGCAGCGCGCGATCCAGGCCCTCAACGACTCCCTGGAACAGCGCGTGTCGGAACGCACGATGGAGCTGCAACGGGCCAACGACGAAATCCAGCGCTTCGCCTACATCGTCAGCCATGACCTGCGCGCCCCGCTGGTGAACGTGATGGGCTTCACCGGCGAATTCGAGGTGGGGCTGGCCAGCGTGCGCGCCCATCTCGACCGCCTGCCGTCGGACGGTGATGACGCCGCCGCGTCGGAGGCGCGCCGCGCCGTGGCGGAGGACATGCCGGAAGCCATCGGCTTCATCCGCGCATCGACGACGAAGATGGACCGGCTGATCAACGCCATCCTCGCCCTGTCGCGCCAGGGCGGCCGGACGCTGAACCCGGAACCCGTCTCCATGCAGGCGCTGCTGGAAAACGTGGTTGCCAGCCTCCGCCATCAGGCCAGCGAGCAGCGTTGCACCATCGACATCAAGGAGCCCTTGCCGTCCCTGCTGTCGGACCGGCTCGCGCTGGAGCAGGTGTTCGGAAACCTGCTCGACAACGCGATCAAGTATCTCGATCCGGCGCGGACGGGACGGATCGCCATCCACGGGCGGGTCGAGGAGAACCGCCTGATCTTCGAAGTCGCGGACAATGGGCGCGGAATAGCGCCGCAGGACCACGAACGGATCTTCGAGCTGTTCCGCCGCTCCGGCGTGCAGGATCGCCCCGGAGAGGGGATCGGGCTCGCCTATGTCCGGACGCTCATCCGGCGCCTGCAAGGCGAAGTGACCGTCGAATCGGTTCCTGGACAGGGCAGCGTCTTTCGCATAACCCTTCCCAAAGTCCTCGCCCTGTCTTTGGAGAAGACCGTCCATGACGCGTGACACACAGTCGGCGTGCATCGTCATGATCGAGGACGACGAGGGCCACGCACGGCTGATCGAGAAGAACATCCGGCGGTCCGGCGCGACCAACGACATCGTCTCCTTCAGCGACGGCACGAGCGCGCTCGCCTACCTGTTCGGCCCGGACGGAAGCGGGCAAGCGAGCATGGGGCGGGCGCTTCTCATTCTTCTGGACTTGAACCTTCCGGACATGACGGGGATCGATATCCTGGCGAGGCTCAAGACCAACCCCTACACAAAACGCCTCCCGGTCGTGGTGCTGACCACGACCGACGACCGCCAGGAAATCCAGCGCTGCTACGATATCGGAGCCAATGTCTACGTCACCAAGCCGGTGAATTACGAGAGCTTCGCCACCGCGATCCGGAAATTGGAGCTGCTGTTTTCCATCATGCAGATTCCCGAGGCGGTGGCATGACCGACCCAGCCGTCCGCATCCTCTACATCGACGATGACGTCGCCATGGCGCGGCTGGTGCAACGCAAGCTCGAACGGCGCGGTTACGCCGTCGAGTGTGCGCCGGATGGCCAGGAGGGGTTGAGACGGCTGGACCTGGGCGGCATCACGGTGGTCGGGCTGGATCACGAGATGCCGGGGGCGACCGGGCTGGACATCCTGCCCGCCCTGTTATCGCGCGACAACGCGCCCCCGGTCGTCTATGTCACGGGTGCCGGCGACACGCGGGTGGCCGTCGCAGCGCTGAAGGCCGGCGCGGACGATTACGTTCCCAAGGAGGCCGGTGAGGAATTTTTCGATCTGCTGGTGGCGGCCATCGAGCAGGCCCTGGAGAAGGCTCATCTTCGCCGGGAGCGGGAACGGGCGGATCAGGACGTGCGCGCCGCGCGGGACCGTGCGGAGTTGCTTCTGCGGGAGGTCAACCACCGCGTCGCCAACAGCCTGGCCCTGGTCGGTGCCTTCATCCAGATGCAGAAATCCAGCCTCTCCGACCCCGATGCCCGGGCCGCGCTGGGGGAGACCCAAGCGCGCATCATCGCGATCTCCGGCATCCACCGCAGCCTGTACACGTCCGACGACGTGCGCTCCGTCCGCATCGACCTGTATCTGGAAACGCTTCTCGCCGGAATGCACACCGCAATGGCGTCCCGGCGCCCGGACAGCTTCATCGTCGTCGCCGACGCCGTATCGGTGCCAACCGACAAGGCCGTGTCCCTGGCAGTGATCGTGACCGAACTGGTCACGAACGCCTGCAAGTACGCCTACCCGGACGGCCGAACCGGCAGCATCCGGGTCCGTGCGAAGGCCGCCGATGGGAATCTGTCGGTGAGCGTGGAGGATGACGGCGTCGGCTTCTCCCGTGACGACGCTCCGCAGGGAACCGGTCTTGGAACCCGGATCGTCCAGACGATGGCGACCAGCCTGGGTGCGCAGTTGAATTATGACAGGCGGCACGCCGGCACGTGGGTGACGTTGACGATGCCTTTGCAGCCGCTGTGACGGATCTTCCGAGAGCACGCATTGTCAGGGCAATGGCGGCGGCCCATCGTTCGTGACGGTGTCCTCGCCGGAAGTCCGGGTTCAGAAGTTTGGCCCGGCCATCGTCGGCAACGTGCGATCTTGGGGCGTTCTGCAGGCCTGTCCCGTTCCCGCGACAGAGCTCTTGCTTCACGCCAATTCATACAGTTCAGGATCAGGCCGTCGTCGTGCGAAAGCGCTTCCGGTAGTCAACCGGATTGATGCCGAGATTGCGAACAAACGCCCGCCTCATCGAACTGGCGTCACCAAACCCACAAATATGAGCCACCCGCTGGAGCGGCGTGGATGAATCGACCAGCATCCGGCGCGCCGCGTCGAGCCGCGCCGCTTCCACGAAATCGGCCGGAGGGCGGCCGACGTCGCGCTTGAACACCCTGGCAAAATTCCGCGAACTCATGCCGGCCTGGGACGCCAAGGCCTCCACGGACAGATCGGCGGAAAGATTGTCCAGCACATACGCCTGTATCTTTTGGATTCCGGTACGGCTCGACACCTGGGCGGCGAGATGGGCACTGAATTGCGACTGCCCTCCGGGCCGCTTCAGGAACATCACCATGTAGCGCGCGACCAGCAGCGCCAGTTCCCGCCCGTGGTCCTCCTCCAGCAGGGATAGCGCCAAGTCGATGCCGGAGGTGACGCCGGCGGCGGTGGAGATGTTGCCGTCGCGAATGAAGATCTGGTCCGAATCGACCGTCAGGGTTGGAAACTCAGCGCGAAGTTTGTCGGCGCATTCCCAATGGGTGGTGACACGGCGGCCATCAAGCAGGCCGGTGGCCGCCAGCAGGAACACCCCCGTGCAGATCGACCCGTAGCGGCGGACTTCGGGCGCGCGGCGCCTGAGCCAGTCGATCACCGCCGGATCGATGGCGCTGAACGACGGGTCACCGGCGATCAGCAACGTGTCGATCGGCTGGTCGGGGTCGTGGATCGTTCGATCGGCGAGGAACCGCAGGCTGCCGGTTCCGCAAACCGGCCCCTCCGCGGTGCCCATCACCTGCACCTCGTAGGCCTTCGGATCGCCGAGACGGCGCGCCGCTTCCCAGAACACCTCCGCCGGCCCCACTACATCCAACGCCTGAACCCCGGGAGGGGCGAGAAGCACAATCCGCATGAAAGACGCTCTTCCTGCAATCGGGCGGCCAAAGGGCACAGCCGCCCGATTGTATTTGGCATACCAACTATCAGGCAAGAGCCGGGCTGCGGAGCGTGGTGACGCGAAGCAGCGGATTGCCGGCGTCCAGCCGGCCCAGCGCCCGCAGAAGCCCGCAACTGATCGCCGGTTCGCACAGCACGACCGGCAGATAGGCAGCGGCGAAGACCGCCCAATCCGCGAACGGTGTCGCCCGCTCGCCCAGCATCAGCCAGAAGCCGACCATGGCAACAACGCCGCTGTAATAGACGGCGTCGAAGCGCAGCACCGACGACCAACGGATCGAGGCCAGTCCACCGGATTCCAGCAGGCGCTTTCCACCCATGGCGTGTGCGGCAACCAGCGGCACCATCAGCGACAGCGAATTCACGGCGAGATGCGCGAGATCCTGCGGCTCGAACAGCAGGCCCTGCAGCGTCAGGCCAATGCCGAACCCGAACAGGGTCGCGGGAAATCCGAAAATGAAATAGATGGCCGAGGCGCCGATGAAGTGCAGTTCCGACGGGCCGACCGGCTGGTGCCAGAACTCCATGAAGACCGAGAAGAAGATGGCCGCCAGGAGCGCCTTGCCCCATTCGAGAGGCCGGCGCAGGAAGGCCGGAGTGTGCGAGGCGAGAAGGCTGAGCGCGGCCGCGTTGGCGCCGACGATCTTCGCGGCGGACAGCATGCCGGGTTCAATGTGCATGGACGTCTCCCGATGTTCGGATGGTGGTATCAGGCCGGCCGCGTGTCGGCAGTCGCAGTCGCGGTGGCCGTGACCGTAGCAAGGCGGGCCGACAATTCGTCGGGCGTCGCGAGGCCGGATTGCAGGATCGTCGCCTCCAGGGCGCTCAACCACTGTTCGTAGTAGTTCCAGGAGGGGCCATCGGGGGCCTGGGTCCGCTCCCAGTCGCCGATGGCGGCGATCAGGTTCCGGCGGAAATCCTCCCACTCGAAATGGCCCTCCCGGGCCAGGGCGAGCGCCACCCCGAAGGCCGACCGCTCCCATTCCTCCGCGAAGCAGAGGGTGCCGTTGGCCCGGGGCGGGGAATCCTCGGCCCCGGCCATACTGGTCAGGGCGAAATGTTCGAAGCGGGTGAGCATGCCCGGTCCTCCTGACGATGTTGTGGGGCGGGTTCGGGGTTCAGGCGGACGCCGCCACCGCCACGCCCATCATGGCTTCCGGCGTGACCAGGGCCGCAAGCTCGCCTTCGCTCATGCCCTCGGTCCCGGCGGGGCGCTCGGGAATGACGAACCAGCGGATCTGCGCGCTGCTGTCCCAGACCTTGACCTCGGTGCTTTCGGGCACGGTGAGCCCGAACTCCTTCAGCACCGCGCGCGGCTCGCGGGCGGCGCGGCTGCGGAAGGTCGGGTCCTTGTACCAGTAGGGCGGCAATCCCAGCACCGGCCAGGGATAGCAGGAGCAGAGCGTGCAGATGACCAGGTTGTGGACACCCTCGCCATTCGCCACGGCGCGCATGTGCTCGCCCTCGGCGCCGGCCATGCCTTCCGGCAGATCGGTCATTTCGGCGATGGCGGCCGGCGCATCCTCGATCAGCCGTTGCTTGAAAGCCGGATCGACCCAGGCGCGGGCGACGATCCTGGCGCCGTTGAACGGGCCCATCTTCGTTTCGAACACGTTCAGCACCGTGTCCACGGTCTTGCTGGTGATGACGCCCTTTTCGATGAGCAGCGCCTCAAGGGCACGGACGCGCGCGGCGCTCCGGGCCTCGCGGTCGTCGGGATGGTGGAAACGTTCGGTCATTCTCGATGGCTCCGGTCAGGCGGCGGGCTTGGTGACGTAGGCGGCGTAGAGATCGGCGTAGAGCGTCACATTCGGCTCCGTGTTGCCGGGCCACAGGTCCTTGGCCTCGAAGCGCACGCAATAGACGGGCATCGGCGCGCCAACGCCGTCCGCCCCGGTGTCGGTCAGATAGCCGTAGGCGCCCGGATAGACCGTCTCGACCACGCCGCTGTGGTTGCGCAGGAAGCCGGGAAGGCGGGTGTGCTCAAGCGTCGGCACGTTCCTGACCGTCACCGTGTCGCCTTCCCGGAAGTCGGGTTGGATCGCGACGTCACGCTTCGGCGAATCCCCTTCCGCCAGATAGCGTTCGACGCGCTGGTCGATCTCCGGCGCGCCGCCTTGCGGCAGAGGCTTCGCCGGATCGGCGAGATACTCGGCCGTGCGCGCGTCCAACTCCTCCTCCGTGATGTAGCCGTTCTCGATGAAGTAGCCGCTGATGCCGCCCAGCCACTTCTCGTAGTAGCGGTATTTGAAGTAATCGAAGGGGTTGAGCCCTTCGGCCCCGGTACGCAGATGGGCCCAGGTCCAGACGGTGTGAAAGGCGCTCGGCGTAGGTGGAAGCGGCAGTTGCGGGCTGAGCGCCATCATCGCCGTGTGAATGCCGAAGATGCGTTTCTCCCACTCCTCCACGAAGACGCGCGTTTCGATGGTGATGGGGCCGAGACCTTCCAGGCCCCCGAGGTAATGTTGCAGCTTCATTGGATGCTTCCTGAAATCGGGAACGGAATCAGAAGCGTCAGAGGACGGCGGCGTCCGCCGGGACGGCGCAGCCGCGAAGTCCCTCCAGCAGCGTTTCGGCATCGAGGTCGCGGCCGATGAAGACGAGCTGGTTCAGACGTTCCTCGCCGGGTTTCCAAGGCCGGCCCGGCCGCCCGTCCAGCGTCATGTGGACGCCGTGAAAGACGAAGCGGCGGCCCTGGCCGTCGAGATCCAGCACGCCCTTGGCGCGCAACAGGTCGCGCCCCTTGTCCTGAACAAGCTGGTTGAGCCAGCGGTCGACGGCCGCTGGGTCGAGCCGTCCGGGCTCGCGAAAGGCCACGCAGCCGATGCCGGCGTCGTGTTCGTGCTCATGCTCATCCAGGATATCGGGGTCGAGGCGCAGGATGTTCTGCAGGTCGAAGGCGCCGATGCCGAGGATCTCCGAGAGCGGCAGGGCGCACTCCTCGGTGCGGTGGATGCGCGCCAGCGGGTTGAGCCGGCGAATCTCGCGTTCCACGGCGTCGAGCGCCGCGGCGGGTTCCAGGTCGATCTTGTTCAGCAGGATAACGTCCGCGAAGGCAACCTGTTCGCGCGCTTCGTCATGACCGAGTTGCAGGGGCAGGTGGCGGGCATCAGCCACGGTGATGATGGCGTCCAGCGCGAAGCGGCCACGCAGCCCTTCGTCCAGCACGAAGGATTGAATGACGGGAGCCGGGTCGGCAAGGCCGCTCGTTTCGATCACCACCCGGTCAAATCCGCGTTCGCCCTCGGCCAGCTTTACCAACGCCTCGATCAGATCACCGCGGACGATGCAACAGACACAACCATTGTTCAGCTCGATGATCGTCTCGTCCGTTGCCGTCACGAGCAGCCCGTCGATGCCAAGTTCCCCATATTCGTTGACGATGACGGCGGTCCGCCCGCCACCGCACTCCGCCAGGATGCGGTTGAGCAGGGTCGTCTTGCCGGCCCCGAGAAATCCGGTCAGCACGGTCACCGGAATCGGTCGCATGGCGATGCTCCGTTGCTTCAGGTTGCAAAGGGCAGCCTTCACCTGCGGAGATGGCCGAAAAGATCCGGACGTTCCGCTTCAGCGCTGCTGTGGTATACATTGCACCGCATACCATTCGCTGACTCAACAAGCGGCTGAGGGCAATTCCGGACAAAGCGCCTATCAGAATCGGCCAACCGCTTTGTGTGGACCGACATGGGGATACGGACTCTGAGGCGGTTCGGCGCGAAAGCCGGGCGCTGTTGATGCTCGCGCTAAGAACCGGGGGCCGCGACGGAGGGAGTATGCCGTCTTGAGTACGATCGGCGAGCAGACCGCCAACGCGCCGAGAAGCGGCGTTCTCAAGGGGGCTGAATTCTCAGTTTTGGCTGGAAAGGCGAAAATACGCTGAGGGGGTGGCACTATACGGGCGCAGTTCGCCCCCGAGCCAGATCAGGCGTCGGAAAGTCATGGCGAGGTTGGCAATGCCACTCGTCATCGTCGCGCGACCAAGGCCGATGGCGCGGATGAACGACAACCGGTCGCGCATTTGATACCAGCCTTGGTGGTAGTGGTAGTGGCGGTGGCAGTGGCAGTGGCGGACCTGGGTTGGTTCCCGTTTCCCGAACACATTCAGCCCGGCTTTTTCGCAGCAACGCCCGGCAAATATGCTCAGAAAACAATACCGCTACTCATGGTCACCGACGGGCGGCATTGAGACCACCATATCGACCCAGATGCTTCCGCCCGTGGTCATGTGGTCGTGCATGTGCCGGCGCGCGGCCTCGCCATCCCCTTCCAGGATCGCTTTCACGAAAAGGTCGTGTTCCGTGTAGGACTTCAAAGGACGCGCGGTGTGCTGGAACGGATACTGGCGGTAGATGCGCAAGCGGCTGCGAATGAGCTTCGCCTGATGTTCCAGATGCTCGTTCCGGCTTCCGGCGTAGATCAACTCATGCAGTTCGCGATTGAGATTGTCGTAGGCCTCGATGTCGCTGGCCTCGGCGGCGGCGCGGCTCGCCTCGTGCACTTCCAGAAGACGCTTGCGCCCGGCGATTCCCATGCGGCGGGCGGCAAGGCTGGCGGCCAGCGATTCCAGTTCGACCAGAACCTCCATCATGCCGACGAGTTGCTTGGCGGACATCCGCAATACGGACGCGCCGGCTCCCGGCTTTATCGTGACCAGGCCGCTCGAGCCAAGCTGGGACAGCACCTCGCGCACCGGCGTCCGTGACACGCCGAACCGTTCGGCCAAAGCCCGTTCGTCCAGGCGCTCGCCGGGCGCGATGATCCCGCCTAGAATTTCCTGTTCGAGCACCTGCCGCATTTCCGTTACGCGGCTTGGCTTTTCCGCCTGCATGGCATGATCCGTTGGCAAATCGGGATTGGTCAACGGTATCGCGTCCGCTGGTCGGCGTCAATGTGATGGTATGCCAAAACTCGATTTTGGTCGACCGAGCAACCGAAGCCGGCAGAGAAATCAGGCCGTGGCAGAGCGCAGCGCACCCTCATCCAGCAGA
This sequence comes from Azospirillum sp. UFLA03-27, assembly GCF_059803775.1. Classification (NCBI taxonomy): domain Bacteria; kingdom Pseudomonadati; phylum Pseudomonadota; class Alphaproteobacteria; order Rhodospirillales; family Azospirillaceae; genus Azospirillum; species Azospirillum sp. UFLA03-27. The sequence goes on from NZ_JAUQTX010000004.1 coordinate 57,955, forward strand.
GGCTTTTGGCCCTTCCCAACGCGCAAAGGCACACAGCAAACCGTCGCCACTCTTTGCGTGGCCCACCAACCATAAGCGTGCCAAACTTTCCATGTTGCATTCCATTATCACTCTCTGGTATGCATGAATTCACTCATGGTTCTTTAGAAAAACAAAGGCGGTATCCAGAGGACCGCGCCGTCGCCAATGACGGCACCTGGGAGGAAACGATGAACGGGACGCCACGGGGTCAATCGGACGGGCCGGCGACAGCCCCCCAATTGACCGTGAAGGACGCGGTGGGCACCATCCGGCTCAACCGCCCGCTTCAGCACAATCGGATCGACGTGGCGGACATCGCCATTCTGCAAAAGGAAATCGCGGCCGCCGAAGCGAACCCGTCCGTTCGCGTGTTGGTGCTGACCGCGACGGGGCCGAGCTTCTCGTCTGGGTACGACCTGAGCGCAGCCCAGTCGTCCCAGCGCGGCGGCGCGGACGGCCAGGACGGAGAGAACGCCTTCGCGCGCTTGTGCGATCGCGTCGAAGCCGTTCGTGTCCCGACGATCTGCGCCCTCAACGGCAGCGTCTATGGTGGCTCCACCGACTTGGCGCTTGCCTGCGACTTCCGCATCGGCGTGACCGGAATGCGCATGCGCATGCCGGCCGGGCAGCTTGGCATACACTTCTACCCCGGCGGCCTTCGCCGCTACGTGTCGCGGCTCGGCCTCAACGCGGCCAAGCGCTTGTTTCTCACGGCGGAAACGATCGCCGGCGACGACCTGCTGAGCATCGGCTTCCTGGACCGGGTCGTCCATCCCGACGACCTCCCGGCCGCCGTGGACGAACTGGCCGGACGCATCACGGCCTGCGCGCCGCAGGCCATCGCCGGCATGAAACGCGCGCTCAACGACATCGCCCGCGGCGAGCTGGACGATCGGGCGGCGGAAGCGGCCTTCGCCGCGAGCCTGCGGTCGGACGAGTTCACCAACGCCCTGAGGGTCTGGTCGCAGCGCCGGGCGTCCTGACCGCCTCCGCCCCCCGGCGCGCGCCGGATCGGCACACCAGCCGCATTCGACCGGCCCCATTCAAAAAGAGACCGTCCATGACCGACCAGAACCTGGTTCTGAACACGACCCCCCATGCCCTCGCGCGCGAGCTGTCGGGTTTGCTGCTGATCGGCGGCGAACTCCGGCCGGCGGCCAGCGGGAAGACCTTCGATGTCGTGAACCCCGCGACGGGCGACGTGATCGCCACGGCGGCGGACGGCGGCGAGCGGGACGTCGACGCCGCCGTCCGCGCGGCGGTCGCGGCGCAAGGCGCCTGGGCTCGCCTTTCGGCGCGCGAGCGGGGCCGGCTGCTGGTCGAATGCGGGCGCCGTCTGGTCGACCATGCCGAGGAGATCGGGCGTTTGCTCGCCCTGGAGACGGGCAAGGCCATTCGCACCGAAAGCCGGGTCGAGGCGTCGCTGGTGGCGGACACCCTGACCTTCTATGGCGGGCTCGCGTCCGAGCTGAAGGGCGAAACCGTACCGTTCCACCCGAAGATGCTGACCTTCACCCAGCGCGAGCCGATCGGCGTCGTCGGCGCCATCATCCCATGGAACGTGCCGCTGTATCTGATGGCGCTCAAGATCGCGCCGGCTCTGGTCGCCGGAAACGCGGTCATCGTCAAATCCGCCGAGGAGGCGCCTCTCGCGGCCCTGCGCGTCATCCAGGTCATGAACCAGCTTCTGCCGGCGGGTGTCCTCAACATCCTGTCGGGTGACGGCCCCGGATGCGGCGCACCCCTGGTCACCCATCCGGGGGTCGGCAAGGTGACCTTCACCGGTTCGGTGGAGACGGGAAAGATCATTTCGCATCTGGCGGCCGACAAGCTGATCCCCGTCACCCTCGAGCTGGGTGGCAAAAGCCCGATGATCGTGATGGGCGACGCCGATCTCGACAAGGCCATCGACGGCGCCGTCGCGGGCATGCGCTTCACGCGGCAAGGCCAGAGCTGCACCGCCTCCTCGCGCGTCTTCGTCCACGAGAGCCTTCACGACGCCTTCATCGGAAAATTGAAGGCGAAGGTCGACGCCATGACCATGGGCGACCCGCTGGACGAGGCGACGGACATCGGCACCATCATCTCGCCGCAGCAATTCGACCGGGTGCAGTCCTACATCGCGCTCGGCGAGACGACGGCGGGCGCGGTGGCGCACCGTTGCTCGGCCCTGCCGACGGACGAGCGGTTGGCGCGCGGCCTGTTCGTGCAGCCCGTCCTCTTCACCGGCCTTGCCAACGATCATCGGCTGGCCCGCGAGGAAATCTTCGGACCGGTCACCTGCGTGATCGCCTTCCGCGACTACGAGGACGCGTTGGCCATGGCCAACGACAGCGATTTCGGCCTCGCCGCGACCATCTGGACGCGCGATCTCCGCACCGCCCTCGACGCGACCCGGCGGCTCCAGGCCGGCTTCGTGCAGGTCAACCAGAACCTCGTGGTTCAGCCGGGCCTGTCCTACGGCGGCTTCAAGCAGTCCGGCCTTGGCAAGGAAGCATCCCTCGAAGCGATGCTCGACCACTTCACGCACAAGAAGACGGTCATCATCAACATGGACTGATCAAGAACTCATCAAAAAGGGGAGGAAACAAGAATGCGTACGTCCTTCATCGCCGCGCTTCTGGCCACGACGACCTTGACGGCGGGAGCGGCCCAGGCCGCCGAGGTCATCCGGATCGGCGTTCTGAACGACCAGTCGGGCCTGTACAGCGAATTCGGCGGCGCTGGTTCGGTCGAGGCGGCGAGACTGGCCGTCGAGGATTTCGGCGGCCAGGTTCTGGGCAAAAAGATCGAGATCCTGTCGGCGGACCACCAGAACAAGCCCGACATCGGGCTGGCGAAGGCCCGCGAATGGTTCGACACCCAGGGCGTCCATGCCATCGCCGACCTGACCAATTCGGCCATCGCCATCGGGGTCCAGAACCTCGCCCGCGAACGCGGGAAGATCACCCTGGCCACCGGTCCGGGGACGACACGCCTCACCAACGAAGATTGCTCGCCCAACGGCTTCCACTGGATGTGGGACACCTATTCCCAGGCGGTCGGAACCGCCCGCGCCGTGGTCCAGGACGGCGGCAAGGACTGGTTCATGCTGACCGCCGACTATGCCTTCGGTCATCAGATGTCCGCCGACATCGACAAGACGGTCAAGGAGAACGGCGGCAAGGTGCTGGGGCAGGTCAGGCACCCGCTCGGCAACAGCGATTTCTCATCCTTCCTTCTCCAGGCGCAGGCGTCCAAGGCCGCGATCATCGGGCTCGCCAACGGCGGGACGGACACCACCAACGCGGTCAAGCAGGCCGCCGAGTTCGGCATCACCAGCAGCGGCCAGAAGCTCGTCGGGCTGGCCGTCCTGATCAGCGACGTGCACGCGCTTGGCCTCGAAAACGCCAAGGGGCTGATCGCGACCACGGCCTATTACTGGGACCGCGACGAGGGCAGCCGCAAGCTGGGCGAGCGCTTCGAGGCGCGCATGAAGCGCAAGCCCAACATGGTCCAGGCCGGCGTGTACTCGGCGGTGACGCATTACCTGAAGGCGATGCAGGCGGCGGGCACCGACGAAGGCACCGTGGTCGCCGCGAAGATGCGGGAACTTCCGGTCGACGATCTCATCACCAAGGGCGGCAAGGTCCGCGCGGACGGCCGGGTCATCCGCGACATGTACCTGATCGAGGTCAAGACTCCGGCCGAGTCCAAGGGACCCTGGGATTACTACAAGGTTCAGCGCACCATTCCCGGCGATCAGGCGGCGATCCCCCTGAGCGAAAGCAAGTGCTCCCTGGTCAAGAAGTGACCCACTCACAGACCCTTCCGGAGAAAAATCATGGCGCGGATTGCTTTCATCGGACTCGGCAACATGGGCCGTCCCATGTGCGACAACCTGACCAAGGCCGGGCATGACGTCGTCGGGTATGACGTCGTGGCTGCGGCGCGCGACGCCTACGCCGCCGCCGGCGGTCGCGCGGCGGCCACGCTGGCCGAGGCGTTGGCCGATGCCGACACCGTCATCAGCATGATCCCGACGGGAAAGCATGTGCGGGCCGCCTTCGAAGGTGGGGGCGAGCACGAGGGTGGCGTGCTGGCGCACGCCCGTCCGGGCACGATGCTGATCGACTGCTCCACCATCGACGTGGAGAGCGCGCGGGCGGTCAGCAAGGCGGCGGCCGAGGCCGGTTTCGTCATGGTGGACGCCCCGGTGTCCGGCGCCGTTCTGGCGGCGCAGGCCGGCACCCTGACCTTCATGGTCGGCGGCACCGCCGAGGGCTTCGAGCGCGCCCGCCCGGTGCTGGCCGCCATGGGGCCCAAGATCTTCCATGTCGGCGCATCCGGGAACGGCGTGGCCCTGAAGATCTGCAACAACATGATGGCTGGCATGAGCATGGTCGCCATCAGCGAGGTGTTCGCCCTGGCCGAGAAGCTCGGGCTCGACCACCAGACGGTCTACGATGTCATGACCGTGTCCTCGGGCAATTGCTGGGCCTTGCAGAGCTATTGCCCGGTCCCGGGGCCGGTGCCGGCATCGCCGGCCAACCGCGACTACCAGCCGGGCTTCGCGGCGGCGATGATGCTGAAGGACATGCGTCTGTCCCAGAACGCGGCTGCCACCAGCGGCGCCGCCACGCCCCTCGCCGGCAGCGCCGCTGCGCTCTACCAGATGCTTGTGGAGCACGGTCACGGGAACAAGGATTTCAGCGCCGTCTTCGCCCTGATCACCGGACGGCTGACATCGGCGTGAAAGGGAAACCGATCATGGTTCATGCGATCCGCGTCCACCAGCCCGGTGGTCCCGAAGCCCTGGTCTGGGAGGAGGTGGCCGTGCCGCCGCCCGGCCCGGGGGAGGCCCTGGTCCGCCACACGGCGATCGGCGTCAACCTCATCGACACCTATCACCGCTCAGCCCTCTCCGGGCAGTACGCGATCCCGCGCCCGGCCGTGCTGGGCGTGGAGGGCGCCGGCGTCGTCGAGGCGGTCGGCCCCGGCGTCACCGATGTGACGCCCGGCGACCGCGTCGCCTACTGGATGCTGCTCGGCGCCTACGCCGAGCGGCGCATCGTTCCCACGCACCGCCTGGTGAAGCTGCCGGACACGGTGTCGGACGAGGTGGCCGCCGCCGCGATGGTCAAGGGGACGACGGCGCAGTATCTGCTGCATCGCGTCCATCCGGTCAAGGCGGGGGAAACCCTTCTCGTGCACGCCGCGGCGGGCGGCGTCGGCCAGATGCTGTGCCAGTGGGCGCACGCTTTGGGGGCGACGGTGATCGGCACGGTCGGCTCGCCGGAAAAGGCGGCCGTCGCCCGAGGCGCCGGCTGCGATCACGTCATCCTCTACCGCGAGGAGGATTTCGCCGCGCGCGTCCGCGACATCACCGGCGGTCGCGGTGTCGACGTTGTCTACGACTCCGTCGGGCAGGACACCTTCATGGCGTCGCTGGACTGTCTGAAGTCCTTCGGCCTGATGGTCAGCTTCGGGCAGGCGAGCGGCCCGGTGGTGCCCTTGGATATCAGCGTGTTGGCGCAAAAGGGCTCGATCTTCCTCGCCAAGCCGACCCTAGCCACCGTCACCCGCAGCCGCGACGACATCGAGACCCTGGCCGGCGGGCTGTTCGAGGCCCTGGCCTCGGGCCGGGTCCAGGTCGGCATCGCCCATCGGGCGCCGCTGACCGAGGCCGCATCGGTGCACCGCGACCTGGAAGCCCGCCGCACGACGGGATCGATCGTGCTTATTCCCTGACGCGAGCCGTCCTTCGCCCCGCAATCACATGGCCCGCATCGCGGCGACAGGAACACCGGAATGACGCACAATCTCTACAGCCTGCTTTTGAAACCCGGAGCGGCGTCCGACGCGCGGGTGGCCCTGCAAACCGACACGGGGGGGACACGGACCTACGCGGACCTGCGGCGGACCGCCGGACGCATGGCGCACGTCCTTCACGAGGCCGGCGTCGGTCCGGGAAACCGGGTCGCCGTGCAGGTGGCGAAGTCGCCGGAGGCGGTGTGCCTTTATCTTGCCGTCCTGCAACTCGGGGCGATCTACCTGCCGCTCAATACGGCCTACACGCTGGCCGAACTGCGCTACTTTCTCGACGACGCGGAACCCACGGTGTTCGTTGGACAGACTCCGGTCGTCGGCGATCTGGTGCCGCCGGCCGGGTGCCGAACCTTCACGCTCGATCCGGACGGCGAAGGAAGCCTGACGGCGGCGTGCCGCGGTCTGCCGCCCTGGGAGCGTGTCGCCGAGGTCGGCCCCGACGATGTGGCGGCGATCCTCTACACCTCCGGAACGACGGGGCGCCCCAAGGGCGCCATGATCTCCCACGGCAATCTGGCCTTTGGCACCCGCACGCTGAACGCGCTTTGGGGCATCTCCGAAGCCGACGTGCTGTTGCATGCGCTGCCCATTTTCCACGCACACGGCCTGTTCATCGCCTTGAACTCGATCCTGTATGCGGGCGCATCCTCTGTTTTCCTTCCCAAATTCACGGCCGACGCCGTGATCGGGCATCTGCCGCACAGCACCGTGTTCATGGGCGTCCCGACGCTCTACACGCGCCTCCTGGCCGACCCGCGGCTCGCCAGGGAGCGCTGCGGAACCATGCGCCTGTTCACCTGCGGCTCGGCTCCTCTGTCACGGGAAATCTTCGAGGCGTTCGAGGCTCGCACCGGGCATCGGATTCTCGAACGCTACGGCATGACGGAAACCACGATCATTGCCTCCAATCCTCTCGACGGCGAGCGTCTGCCCGGCACGGTCGGCTACCCCCTGCCGGGGCTGGAGGTCCGGGTTGTGGACGCCGCCGGACAGCCGCAGCCTGCGGGCACGGTCGGCGGCCTCGAACTGCGCGGTCCGAACGTGTTCAAGGGCTATTGGCGAATGCCGGAGAAGACGGCGGCGGACTTCCGGCCGGACGGCTTCTTCATGACGGGGGATCTGGCGCGCGCCGCGCCGGACGGCCGTCTCACGCTGGTCAGCCGCGCGAAGGAGATCATCATTTCCGGCGGCTACAATGTTTATCCGCGCGAGGTCGAGATCGTGCTCAACCGCATTGAGGGGGTGGGCGAGACCGCGGTCTTCGGCGTTCCCCACCCCGATTTCGGCGAGGGCGTGGTGGCCGCCGTCGAGCGCCAACCGGGCGGCGAGCCGCTCGATCCAGCCTCCATTCTCGCACGGGCGGCGCGCGAACTCGCCGGATACAAGCTGCCCAAGGCCGTGATCGTCCAGGATGCCCTGCCCCGGAACGCTATGGGAAAGATTCTAAAGAACGAACTCAGTTCGCAGCACAAGGACATGTTCAGGAAGCGAGACGCGACCGGTTGAGGTGTCGGCGCACGAAGGCAAAGGGCCATAGTGAATCGCGCCGGCGACGCCGAGCGATCCCGTCAATGCCGAAACCTGTCGTCAGCAGGCGGAGCATTGGTTCCGCGCGGCCCACGGCCGCACCGATCCCTGAGGCTCGCTGATACAGTTGTCGGTATCCTCGGGCCGTGGCGACCTGACCCAGACCAAATGGCCTTCGGAAAATCCGGAGCGGTTCAATCACTATGTCCTCATCGACTGGAGCGACGAGTTCCAGCGCAGTATCCGTTTGCGAGATCCGGAGCTTCTGTCCTCGGCCGCGCCGAGGAACGCGCTGAGCGGATCGCACACGACGAGCCGCGGCGCCGCATCATAAAAGGATGGAA
>NZ_JAUQTX010000500.1:0-1266 GCF_059803775.1 Azospirillum sp. UFLA03-27
GCGTATAATCGTCGGCAGCGTCAGATGTGTATAAGAGACAGCATCAGCGCCGGCTCCGCCCGCGACCACACGCTGGGCATCGAGGGGGTGAACGGGCGCGGCGACCTCTACAAGGGCGGCGGCAAGGTGGTGAAGAACGTCACCGGCTACGACGTGCCCAAGCTGATGGCCGGGTCCTTCGGCACGCTGACCGTCCTGACCGAACTGACGGTGAAGGTGCTGCCGGCGCCGGAGGACGTGCGGACGCTTCTGCTGGCCGGGCACGAGGACGCCGGGGCCGTGGCGGCGCTGACCGCGGCGCTGCAGAGCCCCTACGACGTGTCCGGCGCCGCCCATCTGCCGGCCGCGGTGGCGGCGCGGTCCCATGTGAGAACGGTCGCCGGGGTGGGCGGGGCGGTCACGCTGGTGCGGGTGGAGGGCTTCGGCCCGTCCGTCACCGCCCGCGTCGCCGCACTGAAGGAGGAGCTTGGCGCCGACGCCGTCCTGGACCGGGACGAGTCGCGGGCGGTGTGGAAGGAAGTCAGGGACGTGGCGTTCTTTTGCCTCGCTACCTCCCCTGCGTCAGTGGGGGAGGGCCGGGGTGGAGGCCAGGATTCGCGCCACGTCTGGAAAATCTCCGTCCAGCCCTCCGAAGGGCCGCGCGTGGCGGAGTCGATCCGCTGGGCGCTGGACGCGGAGCTGTATTTCGACTGGGGCGGCGGGCTGATCTGGGCGGCGGTGGCGCCGACGCCCGATGCCGCCTCCGCGATCCGCGGCGCGCTGGGCACCGCCGGCCATGCGACTCTGGTGCGCGCGCCCGAGGACGTGCGGACCACGACGGAGGTGTTCCACCCGCTGCCCGGCCCGGTGATGGCGCTGAGCCGCCGGGTGAAGGAGAGCTTCGACCCCTGCGGCATCCTGAACCCTGGCCGCATGCACGCGGGAGTGTAAGGCATCCATGCAGACCAACTTCACGCTGACCCAGCTCGCCAACGCCGACTACCGGGACTCGGAAGCGATCCTGCGCAAGTGCGTCCATTGCGGCTTCTGCACGGCGACCTGCCCGACCTATGTCCTGCTGGGTGACGAGCTGGACAGCCCGCGCGGCCGCATCTACCAGATCAAGGACATGCTGGAGAAGGGCGGGCCACCCACCGAGCATCAGGTGAAGCACGTCGACCGCTGCCTCTCCTGCCTGTCCTGCATGACGACCTGCCCATCGGGCGTCAACTACATGCATCTGGTCGATCACGCCCGCTGTCTCTTATACACATCTGACGCTGCCGA
>NZ_JAUQTX010000501.1:0-1253 GCF_059803775.1 Azospirillum sp. UFLA03-27
GCGTATAATCGTCGGCAGCGTCAGATGTGTATAAGAGACAGCGGTTCCGACAGCCGGACGAGCGCCGCTTCCAGCGCCTCGGCGGCGTCGAGCAGCCCGTCCACCGGATAGGCCTTGTCGGCCTCCAGGCTGTAGGGGCCGCCCTGCCCCGCCGTGCGGGAATAGACCTGACGCCGCGCGGCGAGCAGGAAGGCTTCGGTCGGCCCCTGCGGGTTGTCGGCGGACAGCCGCGCCGCCCAGCCCTCCGCCGGCAGGACGCGGGCGCCCAGCATCACCGCGTCCATCAACTCCTGCGCCTGTTCGTCGCTGGCGACCAGATCCTCGATGCGGCGCTTCAGCCCGCGGGCGCGGCTGCGCCCCGTCTCCTCCGCCCCCAGCAGCCAGCGCCGCAGCTCCTGGGTCTCCCGCCCGGTCAGATGCCCGGCGAAGGCGCTGTCCGCCGCGTCGAAAACATGGTGCCCCTCGTCGAAGACGTAGCGGGTGGGCAGCGTCGGCTCCTCGCCGCCGCCGAGTGCGGCCTGCACCATGACCAGCGCGTGGTTGGCGATCACCACGTCGGCCTTGCGGGCGCGGCGCACGCTCTTCTCGATGTAGCAGCGGGCGTAATGGTCGCAGGCGGAGTAGATGCACTCGCCCCGCCGGTCGGCGAGGCCCAGCGTCCGCCCGCGCCCGGCGATGTCGACCAGCCAGCCGGGGAAGTCGCCGCCGGTCAGGTCGCCGTCGCGCGTCGCCGCCGCCCAGCGCGCCATCAGCCCCACCCCAATGGCGTGGTGGGGCTGCATCGGCATGCCGCGGACGGCCTCCTCCAGGTTCAGCAGGCACAGGTAGTTTTCCCGGCCTTTGCGCAGCACGACCTTGCGCGCCTTGGTCGCCGGCTCGGGGTAGAGACGGTCCAGCTCCGCGTCGATCTGGTGCTGGAGGTTGCGGGTGTAGGTGGAGATCCACACCGTGCCGCCGTTCTTCTCCGCCCACACCGTGGCCGGCGCCAGATAGCCCAGCGTCTTGCCGACGCCCGTTCCGGCCTCCGCCAGAACGACGTTCGGCGTGTCGGGCGCGGGGCGCGGGGCGAAGGCGGCGGACACCGCGCTGGCATAGTCGGCCTGCTGCGGGCGCGGCTCGGCCACCTTGCCGGGCACGCTGGCCGACAGCATCACCGACAGCCGGCGGCGCGCCTCGTCCGGCTCCACCGGGTGATGGGCCTGTCTCTTATACACATCTGACGCTGCCGACGATTATACGCGAGTGTAGATCTC
>NZ_JAUQTX010000502.1:0-1189 GCF_059803775.1 Azospirillum sp. UFLA03-27
GCGTATAATCGTCGGCAGCGTCAGATGTGTATAAGAGACAGCCCCCGACCTCGACGCGCGCCTGCTCGTCGAGCACGCGCTGGGCCTCACCCGCCACGACCTGTTCACCCGGGCCAACGACCCCGTGCCCGAACCGGACGCCGCGCGCCTCCTCGCCCTGGTCGAGCGGCGGGCGGCGCGGGAACCGGTGGGGCGCATCCTTGGCCATCGCGAGTTCTGGACGATCGACCTCGCCCTCACCCCCGACACCCTGGAGCCGCGGCCCGACACCGAGACGCTGGTGGAAGCGGTGCTGAAGGCCCTGCCGGACCGGAGCGCACCGCTGCGGCTGCTCGATCTAGGCACCGGGACCGGCTGCATCCTGCTGGCCCTGCTGGCGGAGCTGCCCAACGCCAGCGGCCTCGGCGTCGACCTCAGCCCCGGCGCGGTGGCCGCCGCCACGGAAAACGCGGCGCGCAACGGGCTGGTGGAGCGGGCGGGCTTCCAGACCGGCAACTGGGGCGCCGGGCTGGACGAGCGGTTCGACGTCGTCGTCTCCAACCCGCCCTACATCCCCAGCGCCGACATCGCCGCGCTCGATCCGGAGGTGCGGGAGCACGACCCGCTGCGCGCGCTGGACGGCGGGGCGGACGGGCTGGACGCCTACCGGATCATCGCGGCGCAAACGCCGGACCTGCTCAAGCCGGGCGGTCTGGCCGGGCTGGAGGTCGGGCAAGGCCAGGCGGCGGACGTGGCGGGGCTGCTGGCCGGCGCCGGGCTGGAGCCGGCGGGCGTCTTCCGCGACCTGGGCGGCGTGGAACGCTGCGTCCTGGGGCGCAAGAGCGCGTGATTTCGCCCCATCCCCCCAAAAAAAAGGTTGGATTGACGCGCGGTCCCCAGTAGGGTGCAAGGACGACGATGGCCCGGGGACGATCATCCCAGGGCGTACCCATGGCCTCCGGAAACCCCGCGCGGTTGGGCGGACGTCCGAGAAGGCAGACCGGTTGATCGGTTGGGCGCGTCGATTTGATCCCTGCGACCCATCCGCGGTTGGTTCCGCGGCGGGCCCGGCGACCGGATGGTCAGCCAGGGCGTTTGCGGGATTGCACTTCTCTTACATGGGGCCATAAGAGCCAAATGAGACAAGGACCGAACTCCAGGCGCTCGCGCTGTCTCTTATACACATCTGACGCTGCCGACGATTATACGC
>NZ_JAUQTX010000503.1:0-1209 GCF_059803775.1 Azospirillum sp. UFLA03-27
CACACACGCGCGGATAATCGTCGGCAGCGTCAGCTGTGTATAAGAGACAGGTGCTGACCGGCTTCCTCGGCAGCGGCAAGACCACGCTGCTGCAACGGCTCCTGCACCATCCCGGCATGGCCCGCACCGCCGTAGTCATCAACGAGTTCGGCGAGGTCGGGCTGGACCATCTGCTGGTCGCCAAGGCGTCGGAGAACATGGTGCTGATGGACAGCGGCTGCCTGTGCTGCACCATCCGCGGCGACCTCGTCGACACGCTGCGCGACCTGTTCCTGAAGCGCGTGCGCGGCGACATCCCGGAGTTCGACCGGGTGGTGGTGGAGACCACCGGCCTCGCCGATCCGGCCCCGATCATCCACACGCTGATGAGCGACCCGCTGCTGGCCGCCCGCTTCCGCCTGGACGGAGTCATCAGCACGGTGGACGCGGTGCATGGCGCCAATCAGCTCGACCGCCAGCCGGAGAGCGTGAAGCAGGCCGCCGTCGCCGACCGCATCGTGCTGACCAAGACCGACCTCGCCACGCCCCACACGACGCTCGCTTTGTGCCAACGCCTGTCGGCGATCAACCCGGCGGCCCCGCAGATTCCCGCCGCCTTCGGCGAGGTGGACCCGAAGCAGCTGTTCGACGCCGGCCTCTACAACCCCGACACCAAGAGCCCCGACGTGGCGCGCTGGCTCCGGGAAGAGGCGTACCGCGACGAGCAGGCCCATCATCATGATCATGATCACGGGCACGACCATGATCACGGGCATCACCATCACGACCATGGCGACGCCTGCGGCCCCGATTGCGGGCACGATCACGACCATCACCACCACGATGCCAACCGGCACGACGACCACATCCGCGCCTTCTGCATGGTGGTGGACGAGCCGATCCCATGGAACGGCTTCGTCGACTTCATGGAGGCCCTGATCGCCGCCGGCGGGGAAAACCTGCTGCGCATCAAGGGGCTGCTGAACGTGAAGGAAAGCCCGCTGCCCGTCGTCGTGCACGGCGTGCAGCACATGTTCCACCCGCCGGTCCAGCTCCAGGAATGGCCCGGCGAGGACCACCGCTCCAAGATCGTCTTCATCACCCGCGACATCGGCGAGACGGTGATCCAGCCGATGTTCGACCAGTTCGTTTGGGGGACGGAGGGAGCGGCCTGAGGGCACTCTCTGCCCCCACCCCGGCCCTCCCCCGCTTTGCAGGGGAGGGTTAGGG
>NZ_JAUQTX010000504.1:0-1203 GCF_059803775.1 Azospirillum sp. UFLA03-27
TCGTGCTGTGCAGCTTGGTGCGCAGATCCTTCGGGTAGGCCATGTAGGCCAGCACGTCGAACTCCGCCTCGTCCATCAGCGCCGCCAGCTTGGAAAAGCGCGGCCGCAGGCTGTCGGCGACCCGGCGCCACTGCTCGTGCGCCGCCTCGGCGGTCTCCTGGGCAAAGGCGGTGCGGATGGTGGCGGCGACCATCGTCTGGTGCGCCTTGCCGACGCAGGCCAAGAGATTCCGCATGCAATGAACTTGACAGCGCTGGAGGGTCGCGCCCAGCACCTTGGAGGCGGCGGCCTTCAGCCCGAGATGCGCGTCGGCGATCATCAGCTTCACACCCCGCAGCCCCCGGCGGGTGAGCGAGCGCAGGAAGTCGCTCCAGAAGGTCTCCGCCTCCGACAGCCCAAGGCCGAGCCCCAGCACCTCGCGCCGGCCGTCGGTGTTGACGCCGATCGCCAGTATGGCGGCGAGCGAGACGATGCGGCCGTCCTGGCGCACCTTCACATACGTCGCGTCCAGCCACACGAACGGCCAGTCGCCCTCCAGCGGGCGGGTCAGGAAGGCGTGGCCCCGCTCGTCGATCTCCTCGCACAGGCGGCTGACCTGGCTCTTGGAGATACCGGTCATGCCCATCGCCTTGACCAAGTCATCGACGTTGCGCGTGGAGATGCCCTGCACGTACGCCTCCTGGATCACGGCGATCAGCGCCTTCTCCGCTGTGCGCCGCGGCTCCAGGAAAGCCGGGAAGTAGGAGCCGCGGCGCAGCTTGGGGATGCGCAGATCGATGGCGCCGGCGCGGGTCTCCCAGGTTCGCTCGCGGTAGCCGTTGCGCTTGGTCAACCGCTCGTCCGAGCGCTCGCCGTAACCGGCGCCGGTCAACGCCTCGACCTCCAACTCCATCAGGCGCTGAGCGGCGAAGCCGACCATCTCGCGCAGGAAGTCGGCGCTCTTTCCAATCAGTTCGTGAAGAGCGATCCTGTCCCCGGTCATCGTGTCACTCCGTCTCGGTTGATGGTCGTCAAGCAACCTCAACTTAGCCGAAGAGCACGGTGACCGCCCGCTCCCGGACGGCTGGCCCGCCTGCGCCAGCTATGGGGACCGCTCCGGCGGGCCAGCCTCACGTCTCATACCGACGGCGCATGAAGGCTTCCATTGCTTGGAATTCATGCGAATTGCGGCCACCAGTGGAACCATGTGGCGGCGCGGATACG
>NZ_JAUQTX010000505.1:0-1194 GCF_059803775.1 Azospirillum sp. UFLA03-27
TCAGTTGGTTAGAGCGCGCGCTTGATAAGCGTGAGGTCGGAGGTTCAAATCCTCCCTGGCCCACCACCCATCAGGCGACACCGCGTTACACCGACATTGGGGGCATAGCTCAGTTGGGAGAGCGCCTGCTTTGCAAGCAGGAGGTCGTCGGTTCGATCCCGTCTGCCTCCACCAGTCTTCTGGTGTCGAGGCCCTGGGGTTGGGACCGGATGTTCCGGCAGAGATCCGTCAGAAGGAAACGCAACACGGAAACGTGAGCTTCGGGCTCCTCATCGCTGAGGGGGCTGGAGCGGGATCATGGACAGTGTGAAGACGATTGTTAAGTGACCGAGGACGGACCTCGGGCCGGCTCCTTCTGGGGTTGGTTCGATGGTCAATGCATCTTGCGGCGTTGTGCGTGCGTCTGGGCTTGTCCCTGCGCGTGGCGCAACCGCTGAGTTTAGGATCAAGCGTCTGAAGGGCATCTGGTGGATGCCTTGGCACTGAGAGGCGATGAAGGACGCAGCACGTTGCGATAAGCCATGGGGAGCCGCGAGCAGGCTTTGATCCGTGGATTTCCGAATGGGGCAACCCACCGCGCAAGCGGTATCCCGCACTGAATCCATAGGTGCGGGAGGCGAACCCGGCGAACTGAAACATCTAAGTAGCCGGAGGAAAGGACATCAACCGAGACTCCGCTAGTAGTGGCGAGCGAACGCGGACCAGGCCAGTGGTTGGACCGACATAACCGGAAGCGTCTGGAAAGGCGCACCAGAGCGGGTGATAGTCCCGTACGGGTAAACCAGGTTCAATCCTCGAGTAGGGCGGGGCACGTGAAACCCTGTCCGAACATGGGGGGACCACCCTCCAAGCCTAAGTACTCCTCAGTGACCGATAGTGCACCAGTACCGTGAGGGAAAGGTGAAAAGCACCCCGACGAGGGGAGTGAAACAGTTCCTGAAACCGGATGCCTACAAGCAGTCGGAGCCGCCTTGCGCGGTGACGGCGTACCTTTTGTATAATGGGTCAGCGACTTACAGTAAGCAGCGAGCTTAAGGCGATAGCCGGAGGCGCAGCGAAAGCGAGTCTGAACAGGGCGCTTGAGTTGCTTGCTGTAGACCCGAAACCCGGTGATCTAGCCATGGGCAGGTTGAAGGTGCGGTAACACGCACTGGAGGACCGAACTCACGCCTGTTGAAAAAGTCGGAGATGACC
>NZ_JAUQTX010000506.1:0-1122 GCF_059803775.1 Azospirillum sp. UFLA03-27
GCGTATAATCGTCGGCAGCGTCAGATGTGTATAAGAGACAGCCCAGCGCAACCACTCCCCATACACCCCGCACACCCCATCAGGGAGACACCGCGTGCTACCCCTCGAAGGCGTCACCGTCATCGCCGTGGAGCAATACGGCGCCGGCCCGTTCGGCACCATGCTGCTGGCCGATCTCGGGGCCGAAGTCATCAAGGTCGAGAATCCCGCCGAAGGCGGCGAGGTCGGCCGGCATGTCGGCCCCCATTTCTTCGGGCCCGGCAACAGCCATTTCTACCAGTCCTTCAACCGCAACAAGCGCAGCATCACCCTCAACCTGAAGCACCCCGAGGGCATGGCGGTGCTGCACGAGCTGGTGCGCCACGCCGACGCCGTGCTGGACAACCTGCGCGGCGACCTGCCCGACAAGCTGGGCCTCACCTATGAGCATCTGAAGGCGGTCAATCCGAAGATCGTCTGCGCCCACCTGTCCGCCTACGGGCGCACGGGGCCGCGGCGGGCCTGGCCGGGCTACGACTATCTGATGCAGGCGGAGGCCGGGTACCTGTCGGTGACCGGTGAGCCGGACGGCCCGCCCGCCCGCTTCGGCATGTCGGTGGTCGACATGATGACCGGCCTGATGACCGCCTTCGGCCTCGTCTCCGGCGTGGTCGGGGCGCGGGCGAGCGGCAAGGGCTCGGACGTGGACGTCAGCCTGTTCGACACGGCGCTGCACAACATGACCTACCTCGCCACCTGGTACCTCAACGGCGGCCACAACCAGGGGCGGGAGCCGCGCTCCGCGCATCCCTCGCTGACCCCGTCGCAGCTCTACCGGACGCGCGACGGCTGGCTGTTCGTCATGTGCAACAAGGAGAAGTTCTGGCCGGTCTTCTGCGACAAGATCGGCAAGCCGGAATGGGGGGACGACCCGCGCTTCCGCAGCTTCAAGGACCGGCTCGCCAACCGCGAGCTGCTCACCGTCCTGCTGGACGAGGTGCTCGGCCAGCGCGACACGGCGGAGTGGGTGGAGATCCTCGGCGGCGCCGTTCCCGCCGCCCCGGTCCTCGACATCGCGCAATCGCTGGAGAACCCTTTCGTCCTGTCTCTTATACACATCTGACGCTGCCGACGATTATACGC
>NZ_JAUQTX010000507.1:0-1165 GCF_059803775.1 Azospirillum sp. UFLA03-27
GTTATAGTCTCGTGGGCTCGGAGATGTGTATAAGAGACAGGAACCGCGACGGCCACCCCCGCCAGACGCCACGAACCGTCCATGCCGTGTCTCCCCCGCGGATGTTTTCGCCCACACCCCTCAAGAAAAGAGATCGCCGCGCGGCCACGGCAAGGGGCCCTGTGCACGAGACGTTGACGGACGGGCGTCGCCGCTCCACCTCTCCACCCCATGCCGACCGATTTTCCCATCGAATTTCCGCCAACGTTTCCCGCCCGCCCGCTGTTTCTCGGCAGCGAGATCTACCGGGGCTCCAGCTACGGCGCGAAGCACCCGCTGGCCATCCCGCGGGTGTCCACCGCCATCGACCTCAGCCGCGCCATGGGCTGGCTGCCCGACGTGGTCTACCGCGACAGCCCGCTGGCGACGCCAGAGGAACTGGGCCGCTTCCACAATCCGGACTACATCGCCGCTCTCCACCGCGCGGAGGCGGACCAGCGGGTGGATGCCGAAACGGGGGAGCGCCACAACCTCGGCCGGCTGGAAAATCCCATCTTTCCGGAAATGTACCGCCGCCCTGCGATCAGCACCGGTGCCGCCATCCTGGCCGGGCGCCTGCTGGCGGAGGTGCCCGCCGGCATCGTCTACAGCCCGGCCAGCGGCACCCACCATGCCCGTCCGGGGCGGGCCAGCGGCTTCTGCTACCTCAACGCACCGGTGCTGGGCATCCTGGCTCTGCTCGATTCCGGGATCGAGCGGGTGCTCTACGTGGACCTCGACGCCCACCACGGTGACGGGGTGGAAGACGCCTTCGCCGACGACGACCGTGTGCTGACCCTGTCGGTTCATGAGGATGGGCGCTGGCCCTTCACCGGCAAGGCGGAGGATCGTCCTGGCGCTCTGGCTTTCAATCTGCCGGTCCCGCCGGCGTTCAACGACACCGAGATGGATTACCTTCTGGAGACGGTGATCCTGCCGCTGGGGCAAGCGTTCCGCCCCCAGGCGCTGGTCGTCCAGACCGGAGCCGACGCGCTCGCCGAAGACCCGCTGAGCCGGCTGGAACTGTCGAACGGCGCGCTGTGGCGGGCGGTGGAGGCGTTGATGGGGCTGGCGCCGCGCCTGATGGTGGTTGGGGGCCTGTCTCTTATACACATCTGACGCTGCCGACGATTATACGCGAGTGTAG
>NZ_JAUQTX010000508.1:0-1184 GCF_059803775.1 Azospirillum sp. UFLA03-27
ATAATCGTCGGCAGCGTCAGATGTGTATAAGAGACAGCTTCCCACCCGCCCCGCGGGCGTGCACAATGCGGCACACGGATGCGTGGGCGGCGGGTCGCCGCCCGGCGCCATCAAAAGACACCTTCAGAACCGGGAGCGGGGGATCATGAGGAAGACGTCGTGGATGGCCGGAGCCCTGGCGGCGGCCGTCGCCGGGCTGTGCGCGGTTTCGGCCTCGGCGCAGACCAAGGTGACCGTGGCGATGAGCGGCTGGACCGGCTTCGCACCGATCACGCTGGCCAAGGAAACCGGCATCTTCAAAAAGAACGGCATTGAGGTCGAGATCAAGAAGATGCCGACCTCCAACCGCCACCAGGCGATGGCGGCGGGCGAGGTGCAGGCGATCACCACCACGGTGGACACGCACCTGCTCTACGCCTCCTCTGGCGTGGACGTGACTCAGGTGCTGGTGCTCGACAGCTCGCACGGCGGCGACGGCATCGTCGTGCGCGACGCGGTCAACAGCCTCGCCGACCTGAAGGGCAAGCAGGTGGCCGTGCAGTATGGCGGCGTGCCGCAGTTCTGGCTGGCCTATGTGCTGAAGAAGAACGGCCTGTCGATCGGCGAGGTGCAGACCGTCAACCTCCAGCCGTCCGACGCCGCCAACGCCTTCGTCGCCGGCCAGTTCGACGCCGCCGTGACCTACGAGCCGTACCTGTCCAAGGTCCGCGAGGCCAACGGCAAGATCATCGTCACGTCGGACCAGACGCCGGGCGTCATCATCGACACGCTGGCCTTCCAGCCCGACTACATCCAGAAGAACCCGAAGGTCGTGAAGGCCTTCGTCGACAGCTGGTTCGAGGCGCTGGACGAGATCAAGAAGGACGAGAAGAAGGCCTTCGAGATCATGGCCCGCGACGTCAACCAGACGCCGGAACAGTTCGCCAGCTCCGCCAAGACCGTGCTCTGGTACGACAAGGCCGGCAACGTCGAGTATCTGACCAAGACCATGCCGACCTTCATCAAGGAGGTCCAGGACGTGATGCTGGAGGCCAAGCTGATCCGCAAGGCCCCGCCGAGCCTGGACAGCATGACCGACACGTCCTTCGTGAAGTAAGACGGTACGTTTCTGCTGCCGTTGCCCCCACCCCGGCCCCGGTCTCTTATACACATCTGACGCTGCCGACGCTTATACGCGAGTGTAG
>NZ_JAUQTX010000509.1:0-1148 GCF_059803775.1 Azospirillum sp. UFLA03-27
CCGCCCGCTCCTGCAGATGCGGCTTCCATGGCAGCGAGCCGTTCCTCAAGTGTGGCAATGCGGCGGAGGAGCTGAGCAGTGTCGCCGCCACCGTCGCCAGATGCAGCGCCAGCGGCCGCGGCCCCAGCCTTGGGGTGGGCCGCAGAGCGGGTTGCGGGGGGATCGTGGCGTTGTCCCCGGTCACGCGGCTCTCCCTCGGAGGACGGCTGGGACCCGGCAGGCTGGGGTGGGGCCGGCGTCGGATTCCAGCCGGTGCCCGGCGGGCTGGCGTAGGCGAAACCGCCCGGCCCCAGGACGAAGGGCGCCATCGCCGCGGCGCCCTGCGCCATCATCTGGAACAGGCGGGCGGCGGCATCGGCCATCTCGGGATCGGCGGCGCAGGCCGCCCATTGTTCCTGCCACAGGTCGAGGTACCGTTGCGCGAGCGTTTCCAGGGACGGGATGTCGGATTCGGACGATTCGGCCATGGCGAGGAGTATATGAGGGAGGCGGTGCCCTTGACCAGAGCCGCGAAGGACCGATCGAAAATGCCGCAAATCCCGAATTATCGGGGGGACGCCCATTTGGGGTCGCAGCGCTGCGGCACAGCACTGGACAGGGTGCATTCCTTCGAGTAGTCCTTATATCTGGAACATTCTCGCCGCACGACCCTTCTTGAAAGAAACAGCGATGGCCGACAAGGAAGACCAGAAGTCCGCGACGATCACGATCAAGAAGTACGCCAACCGGCGGCTCTACAACACGGCGACCAGCAGCTACGTGACGCTCGACCATCTCTGTCAGATGGTCAAGGACGGGCTCGACTTTGTGGTCTATGACGCGAAGACCGGAGAGGACATTACCCGCTCCGTCCTGACGCAGATCATCGTGGAGGAGGAGAGCAAGGGCCAGAACCTGCTGCCGATCAGCTTCCTGCGCCAGCTCATCGGCTTCTACGGCGACAACATGCAGTGGATGGTGCCGCGCTACCTCGAATATTCGATGCAGTCCTTCTCGCGCAACCAGGAGCAGATGCGCGACTATTTCCAGAACACGCTGGGCGGCATGTTCCCCTTCGGCCGGCTGGAAGAGGTCGGCAAGCAGAACATGGCGATGTTCGAACGGGCCACTGTCTCTTATACACATCTCCGAGCCCACGAGACTATAAC